>JAHEAU010000121.1 GCA_024642625.1 Lewinellaceae bacterium | reverse complement strand
GATGTGAATTGCATGTATGATGCCGGTGTCGGCATTACTGGAGATGTTACAGATGAAGATGACAACTGCAGTTCAGAGCTGGATGCCATGTTCAGTGATGTGGTAACAGCTGGAGCCTGCGAAGGTCAGCAGATCATCACACGGACCTGGACGCTGACAGATGATTGTGGTAATGAAACCATTCAAACCCAGATCATCACAGCGGTCGACTTGATCGTACCGACATTCCCGAAACCGACGGATGCAACCATCACAACCGAGGATGGCGCGACATGTCCAGGTGTGGCGGATATTTCTCTTGTCGTCAATCAAGCTGTACCTGTAGCTTCAGGAAATGCACCATTTGTCTTTACAGTCCATGGCATTCCATTTAATGGGCCAACAGTCTATAGTGACAATTGTAGTTCTGCTCCGAATCTGGATCTCTATGTTTGGAATATCAATGAGAGTTTCATGGGCATTGGTGATGATTGTGATCGTCAGATTCAAGTCATCTTCAGGGTCTATGACGATTGTGGCAACTTCCAGCAACGGCAACAGATCTTCACCATTATTGAAAATACGCCACCGGATCTGAGTGCATGTATTCCACTTGATGGTGTTGTCGAGTGCCAGGGTGTTGCGGGAAATGAAATTTCTGCCATCAATTGGGATATGGCGAATATCACCTACCTGTACGGCTGTGCTACAGATAACTGTACAGACATTACGGTAACCAGTGATTACGACTTTGCCAACTTCATCTATGGTTGTGGCGAATCCGGTACGATCACAGTGACTTACACAGTGACCGACGAGTGCAGCAACACTTCGACGACAAGTGCAACACTGACAATCGAGGATAATTTCGGTCCTGATCTGACGAATTGTCCAAATCTGGACTATACAGTAGAGTGTGACGGAGCAGCAAATAATGAAGTAGCTGCCGCTGATTTTGATGCAAATACAATCATGGTCCTAAGTACTTGTGCAAATGATGTGTGTGGCGACTTTACTGTCAGCAGCAATTACAACTATGCGAATCTGGTGAGCACTTGTGGTGAAGCAGGAATCCTGACGATCGAGTATACGTTGGAGGACGAATGCATGAATACAAGTCTATTCACGGCTGTCTTCACCATCGAAGACACAACACCTCCTTCGATTGACTTCTGCCCACCAGCGGTGGCGATCAATTGTCAGGATTCTCAAGATCCTCTTGATACTGGCGGCCCAGCGACAGCATCCGATATCTGTGATGCCAATCCATTGATTACGTATAATGATGCAATTGTTCCAGGGGCGTGCCAGGACAGCTACACCATTGAACGAACATGGAAAGCGACGGATGATTGTACAAATGCGATCACTTGTCTGCAAGTCATCACGGTCATTGATGTTGAAAAGCCAATCTACAACCAGGGTACTCCAGATGCTACCATCTATACATTGGATGATGGTGCCACCTGTCCGGGCACTGCGGATATCAGTTTGGTCGTTAATCAAATGAATCCGATCGCAGCTGGCCACATGACAGTACCATTCACAGTACATGGCGTAAACTTCCAGACGCCAAATGGCAACGGAACGGACAATTGCACACCAGATGATGAGCTGAAACTCTATGTATGGGCGATCAACGATGACCTCTTTAATGATGCGGATGAATGTCATCGCACGATTGAAGTCCTCTTCCGCTTGTATGATCGTTGTGGAAACTTCCGCAATCGGACGCAGGCATACACAGTGATTGAAAATACGCCACCAGACATTGACTGTCCAATAAATCTCACTATTGATTGCGATGATGATCCGTTGGATCTGATGCTGACTGGCGAGGCTACTGCAACAGACAACTGCGATACAGATCCAACAATCACGTACAGTGATGTAAACGATCTGAATGGTTGTTCTATGACCGGGACAATTACCCGGACATGGATGGCTGAAGATAACTGCACAAACACATCGACTTGCGTACAAATTATTACTGTGCAGGATGTTGATCCTCCAGTGTTGATTTCCTGCACGCCTGAAGATCTGAATGATACGCATGAGTGTGATGGCCTACTCGGTAATGAGGCGGCAGCTGATGCGTGGAACGCAGCGAATATTGCTACACTCGAAATATGTGCATACGATGTGTGCGGCTCAATTATCGTTACCAGCGACTACAATTTTGCGACACTTTCTGATCAGTGTGGTGAAACAGGTAGTTTGGTAGCCACCTATACAGTTACTGACGAATGTCTGAATACCGCGTCGATCACCGGCACGTTCACAATCGAAGACAACACAGTTCCTGATTTGACGGGATGTACACTTTCCAACCTCAATGACACCCATGAGTGTGATGGAGAGGCAGGAAATGAAGCTGCTGCCAATTTGTGGAATGCATCGAACGTAACCTATCTCGAAGGTTGTGTAACGGATTTGTGTGGCACAATTACTGTGACTCACGATTACAGTTTTGCCAATCTTACAGATGAGTGCGGAATCACAGGGCAAATCGTGGTGACCTATACATTGACAGATGAGTGCGGAAACAACACTTCAGCCTCAGGTACCTTGACTATCGAAGACACGACCAACCCAAGTTGGGATTTGGCCATGCCAGCCGATGTGACAGTTGAGTGCGATGCTGTTCCAGATGCGTTCGTTGCAACATCTTCTGACGGTTGTGATACTCAAGTTGATATTGTTTACGGTGAAGTACGGTCAGATGGTTTCTGTGAGGATACATATATCTTGACCAGGACCTGGACGGCTACGGATGATTGTAGCAATGCAATCACACATACCCAGGAAATCCAGGTTCAGGATACCACGGTACCGAATCCGCTTTGTCAAGATAAAGAGATCTTCCTGGATGAAAATGGTGTTGCTACCATCACGCCGCAGGAGATTGATAACGGCTCTTCTGATAATTGTGATCAGGATGTTGATCTGAGTTTGTCAAAGACAATATTTGATTGTGATGATGAAGGCCCGAATCCGGTTGTTTTGACGGTTACTGATAATTGCGGTAATAATAATACCTGTGCAGCAACGGTGACCGTGACAGATGCATTAGCACCGATTGCTCTTTGTCAGGATGTCACTGTATCACTCGACCAGTTTGGCCAGGGCAGCATTACACCAAATGATGTCGACAACGGGTCGTATGACAATTGTGGAATCGCCAGTCTGGTGATTTCCCAATCCCAGTACAATTGCTCTTGGATAGGTACAAGTATCGTCACCTTGACGGTTACGGATATCTACAACAATGTCTCTACTTGTACAGCAAATGTCACAGTGAAAGACGAGATCCCTCCGGTTGCTATTTGCAAAAACTACTTTGTTGATCTCAATGGACAAGGACAGGCACCGATCACTTACTTCGATATTGATGGTGGGTCTACGGACAACTGTTCAATTGTTGATTATCAGGTGGTACCTAATGTGGTGACCTGTGCTGATCTGCCGATGAAGAATGTAACATTGACTGTTACGGATCCGGGTGGCAACAAGAAGAGTTGTATAGCGACAGTTGTAATCTCGGACAAACTGCCTCCGATAATGGCTTGTAAGGACCTGACATTTTTCTTGAATGCCCAGGGTGATCCAATCATGATCCTTCCACAGGACATTGACAGTGGCAGTACAGACAACTGTTCAATCGAAACCTTGACACTGGACAAAACGAAATTTGATTGTAGCAATATTGGGCAAAATGTAGTCCTCTTGACTGCGACTGATCCAAGCGGCAATGCAAATAATTGTTCAGCTACAGTGACAATTATTGATGCCATCCCACCAGTATGGACTTACATGCCGGGTGACATCACTGTTAATTGTATCGACGCATTTGATGACAATCCGGAAGCTGCAGACAACTGTGGTGGAGTGAATATCAACTGGATCGATGTTCAGGAAGTCTGGCCAGCCGGTCCAATGAACAGTTATCTTGTTCGTCGCACCTGGACGGCATTTGATGCTTCCGGAAATGAGATCACATATGAGCAAATTGTCTATGTATTGCCTGGTGGCGAGCTATTAGTCAATTGCAACCCCGATGTGATTTCTCAACCTACACATTTCCCGATCAAGATCGATTGGCCGATACCGACGGTGGATGATATCTGTGAAGGATCTGTAGATATGGTTCAGATTGGTGGTCCACCTCCATTGAGTTATTTCAATCCGGATAGTGAAACGTTGATCACCTATGAACATATTGATATCTATGGAACGCATTATCAGTGCTCCTTCTGGGTCATTGTGCCTAAAGATGGTTCTGGATATATCGTTGTGTTGAATGAGGTGGATTGTGAAGATCACTCCCTGACAAATTGCGAGGTGAAGGATCTGCCGAACCCGGACAACTACAGTTTTGAATACATCATTAACAATATGACCCCAATTCAGTTTGATGTGGAATCTAACGGCAACTTTGAGATGTTCGCAGATGGCTCTGCACATCTTACAGGCAGCTGGACGAATCTGTTGAACACATGCGGTTGGGATATGGATATCTGGTTCCACCGCCGCAGAACACACGATGGCTGGGTCGATGCAGGAGGAAACATTAGCTCCTTCTCTGGACTTGGTGATCCTGAATTCTGGGAATTCTTTGAAGTAGATGGATCCAGGAGTAAAATGACGGGAACAGGTTGTTATGCTGGACAAAATCTAGGAGTCCGGATTTCACCCAACTTCCCGAAATTTGGATTCCAGCTTGGAAATGGGGCCAATACAAAAACCAATGCTTACGGTGGATGGGTCATCCTTGGACTCTATAACACATCGGAGCAATTGGTGGCTCAGGGCATATTCTCATTCGAACTGGATTGTCAACCGACAAACCTCATCAAGGATGCAGCAGAGGTTATTTCCCTCGATGGATTCAATTATCCAGTCCTTTGGTCAAATGGAATTTCCGGCCCTGAATTGGGTGATGTCTCTCCAGGAATGTATGGTGTAACCGTCACAGACCAGGGAGGAACAACAAATTCATCCAACTTTACAATTGATTTTCCTAAGGATTGCATCCTCTATTACGAAGATGCTTGCCGGCCTGGAAATATGACTGCTGGTGGATTTGCGAAGCAAATCAGTACGTTCCAGGGGGCTGCAGCCAGTCGGGCCATTGACCAAAATACTGATGGTGATTTTGCTAATGGTTCTGTAACCAGTACGCTCGCAGGTTTCCAAAACTCGTGGACGCTGGCTATGGCAAACGACTTGCCGATCGATCAAATCAGAATTTGGAATCGGACGGATTGCTGTGGTGATCTGCTGGATCCATTCTATGTGTTTGTTTCCGAAACACCAATTCCTGACAATGTATTCCCTGAAGATCTAATCTTCCATCCAGAGATTCTGGCCTTCTACCATTCAGGTCCGATCGAAGATTCCTATACGATGGATGTGGGTGAGATGGGCCAATACGTGAGGGTTCAATTGGCTGAAAGCGGTCGATTGATGCTGGCTGAAGTCCAGGTCTTGGTTTGTCAAGTCGACAAGATTGGCCTGAAGGACGATGGTTTTACAGCACCCGAGGAGGATGAGGTCAAGAAAGTACAGGTGGTAGAAGATGTACCTACTGTAGCTTATTGGCCAAACCCGGCAAATGACTATATGGAGATTGATATTACCCAAAAATATGCTTCACCAATCGGTGTTATGATTGTGAACATGCAAGGGGTTGAAGTCTACAGAGCCAAACTGCCGGCAGATCATCTGCAACACCTCCATCTGGATACAGGAAACTGGGGTCCGGGTGTTTATTTCATGACAATAAGTTCCGCAAATGGAGCACGAAGCCTGCCATTGACAATTCAGCATTGATCGGTGAGGCAAATTGACTAAAAGGAGGGCCTTGTATCTTACAAGGCCCTCTGTCATTTATGGATTTACCCAACTTTCTTTCTCATTTAGCGTATTACATCCTGACGCAACATTTCAATCTACCTTCACTTTAAACATGATGAGCAGCAAGTTTCTTTTTTCTCTCCTCTCTGTAGGTTTACTCTGGATATCCGCTTGTTCAAATGACACTCCATCCGACTCTGCTTCAGATGAAGTGGTTTCCCAGACTGGTCCGTCGGGCGTCTATAATGTCAATATTACCAAGAGTGTTATCAAATGGAAGGGTGCCATGTTGGGCGTATTGGAACACACCGGAACGGTCCAATTGACAAATGGCGATTTCATTATTGATAATGGTGTGATCACGGGAGGTTCCTTTACAGTTGACATGAGAACCATTGCCCTGACTGACGAAAATTATAAGCCCGAAGAAGGGCTTAGCAAAGAAAAATTGCTGGCTCATCTGGCATCTCCCGATTTTTTTGATGTAGCTACCTACCCCAAAGTAACCTATCTGATCAGGGGGGGAACTAAAGACAGATGCAATGGCGCAATGACTATTCGAGGGCGGACACATTCAGAGGTTGTCACTGACATTCAAACAGCCGAAGTGAATGGCGAATTAACGGTGTCTGGAAAAATGGTATTCGATCGTCAGCAATATGGCGTCTCCTGGGCTAATACCGCGAAGGAAGCGATTCTCAGTGATGAGATTGTTTTAGAAATTTCACTCGTTGGGATCAATTGATCCCGGTGGCTCAGTAGATGAAAAACGAGCGGCACATCGTCGCTCGTTTTTTAGTTGGTCTCCTGTCGAATATCGACACTGATACCAATGCCAACATTTGCTGACTCCCATGTAGCTTGACTGGTCTTTCTGTACCATGTCTTATCGCGAAACAACCCGGCACAAAACATGAGTCCACCTTCTCCCAATTCTTTTACCAGCTCGAGACTGACCAGAAAGTCATCCTCAACAAGGATGGGACTGTCAGAAATATCCACGTGAATGTCCTTGCCTTGTTGATCTCGATAATCGATAATCAACAAAGAGCTATATATCCGCTCGACAGGTTCGCCATTGTCAACCCGGTAGATATTCAAGCGGTAGAATATCGTGTCATATTTGCACCAGGCCAGATGGAGATTGATCTGATCAATAAAGGCAGGCTTTGCCTTGATTTTGATCATGGTTCCCAATTCATTACCCAGATCATTGTAATAAAACCCGGCATTGAAATTTGGCTTGAGTAGTTCGTTGCCAACTAGTCTGGCTTTATAATCTTTAGGATTGACTGTTATCTGAGGTAGATCCAATGCGATGGGTCGCATATCAATCACATTGGTTGAAGATAAATTGGATCGAATTTGGGATGTTGTAAGTTCTACTGATTCATACCCCAAAATTGAAAATCGGACGATCGCATCAGGTGGCAATTTGGAAATTTCCAGGGTGTATTTTCCTTTGTCATCAGAGACTGTACCAATGCCCAGTCCGACCACACCGATGTTGACGTAGGATAGCGTCAATCGGGTTTCAGCATCATGCACAATGCCGTTGAGCTGTTGAGCCTGAATAGGCTGTCCAAATAGATGGAGAATGAAAAGGGAGGCCAGACAAAAGCCTCTTCGATTGGCCTGAAACATTTTAGCCAACCTCACAAGCCGAAGTGCGAAATGACCTCTTGTGGGATATTCATCTGTTCTGTAAAGGTTTTTAGAGACGGATCAAAATCCATGATCTTCCAGGGCGCATCGGTCGTTTCACGAATGACAAGCATGGTTTTGTCGGTTTGTATTTGAAAGGTGCCAGCGGAAGCATCCATGATCACGTTGTCGGAACCGTATTCGGCAATCATATTTTCACGAAGCAACTTCAAGACACCTTGATCTCTTTCTTCCGCGAGATATTGCATGACCATATTGAGGTGATATTCAACACGGGAGAAAGATCTTTCAGAGTGCTCAAATACAGGACTGATCGAACGAACATCCAGGGATTCAAACCTGAACCGAAGTTCATCATCCAGGAAGAACTGGCGGAAATAGGCCTCCATTTGATCCCTTGGCAGAATGGCAAAAATACCAGGATACAAGTCATCCAGCAGTGCAGTAATATCTTGATTGCGCGTATGGTTCAGGTAGTTTGCCAATGTTTGTTGAATAGCGATTTCATCAGTGCCCTGAGCTTGACCTGGATGGGCAAGAAACAGGACATTGAAAAGGCATACAAAAACAATAGATATGGATTGTTTCATCTTTGTGAGGATCGTTGCAATGTCGAAAATGAGGTTCATCTGGCGAAAGGTGGCATGTAAATAACCTGTTCCTCCTCCCAAAGTTTCAAAAATCACTTTGGGATTCTACCCTTGAACTATTGATACCCCGATTTTATTTTTATTCCGGGGGGAAAAGTATCCTCGCTTCTCCCTTGACAACGGGCTTCCCGTCTTCCTGGATACACAGGGTCGCAAAAGTACCGATGCGTTTTTCAGGATCATAAGCCGTTAGTTCGACCTTGGCAGTAATTGGTTGGTCAAAATAAACTGGTTTCATAAATCGAAGATCCTGGCTCAAATAGATACTTCCTTCACCTGGATAAATGCCTCCAAAAATTCTGGAAAACATGGAGCCGGTAAACATACCGTGGGCAACCCGTTGTTTGAAGATGCTTGCTTCAGCGTAACTTTCATCCAGATGGATCGGGTTGTCATCCATAGAAATCTGAGCAAAAAGGCGGACTTCTTCAGCGGTAAAAACACGGGTGTATTCAATGATTTTTCCGATTTCCGGGGTAGGTGATTGAGCCATAGGTTAAAGGTAGAGAATGAAAAATGGATAAGCTTTCACAACGTATATGCTAATCGATTTCCAAATTGAGCCACTTTTCCAGGGTATCCACAAACCGTTGGTGTTCTGATGGACTCAGGTTTTTTAGCCGAGCTGCGCGATGGTCTGTTGATGGGAGAAAGAACCAGGCTGAGTTAACCTTGTCACTTTTCGGAACGGCAGTGGCCGACCATGTATCTGAGCTGCCATAAAGATAGATCAGATGTTCTCCTTTCGTTTGAGTCCATTGTTGAACTTTCGTGGTCAAAGTGCCGTCAAAGTGAATTGGGGCATGCCCGGGCATAAATACTGCGCTAGGATTTTTTTCAGTTGGCAGCGCTTTCAGGAGACCCTTGAATGGTTTCGTTTGGTAGCCGTAATAGCCCAGTTCCGTGCCTGCCTGGTAATAATGGGATGCATATCCAAGGATATCCCGATCTGAAAAGAAACCGAGATCTGATATTTTGAAGACATGACTGAGCAGGGAGTCTATCCCAACCTCTGGTCCGGGGATTTCATCGCAGTGACTGCCCCACTGCCAAAAGGAAAAGGGATATTCGAGGATAGTATATTCAAGCGCCTGCTCAAAGTTGAGGTAGGTAAATGTCAGGCTTGCTCCTTTGGCAAACCACTTTGCCCGAGGAAGGATTTCTTCTCGATGACGAAGTAAATATGTCTGAACATCATACAAGGCTTTTCGACAGGCATCCGTTCCGACGGTGTCCAGAAACTTGTAGATACGCTGATCTTCTGCGCTGAGATTGATGGGCGCCACCAGTGGAAAACTGACATCGACATCATTCGGATAGAAATAGCGATAAAAGATAGTGGTTTGTCCGCCTTTGCTGATCCCGGTACTCACCCACTTACTTGTATAAAGGTTGGAAAACAATTCACGTATATGATGATAGTCTGCTGTTGCCTGCTCAATGGTCAGATAGGAGTAGTCCAGAGTGTCCGGCAGGCTCTCTCCAAAAAAGCGGTGCTCGACCAGCAGCTGATTTCCCCGAAGTAATTCAGCGATTTCATAGCGGGTGTCCTTGGGCACATCATACCCATGGGTGACCAGGGTAGTTGGCTGATCAAAACCCACATGCTCAAGGTAAACGCGTTGCCAGAAATACCCTTTTTCCGGATGTTGATGATCTATTGGCTGACGAACTTTCAGCACATACGTCGCTTGGATACCCTTGGGTGCATTCGTCGCAGTAAAGGTGACATCAGGCAGCGCAAAGAGTTTGGTCTCAAGCTCAGTAAACTGGGCGTGCAGGGCAGTCTGAACAAGAGTCAGAACGAGCAGGGCTGTAAAGTGTCGCATGAGCTAGTGGTTATAGGCCTCGAAGCTACGGGATTCTCCGTGAGAGTGAAAATGATCACCGAACTTTCACGGTTGATCGGCACGAATAAAGGTTTGGCCATCTTTTGGAACGACCCCTTTTCCTGAAGGCCCCATCAATTGAAACGGGATGGTCTTACGTCCAGAGATTTGAGGTACGGAAACATCAAAATGGAGATGAGGTCCTGTACTCCATCCTGTGTTTCCACTCAACCCAATCAATTCCCCGGCTTTAACCTGGTCTCCAATTGCTACCAGGACGCCATTTTTTTGAAGGTGGACATAATTACCAACGGTGCCATCAGGGTGCTGAATGAGTATGTAGTTTCCATAAGAGGAACAGCGTTCTTCCG
>JAHEAU010000356.1 GCA_024642625.1 Lewinellaceae bacterium | reverse complement strand
TTGCCTGTCTTCACATGTTGAAAGACGCTATAATTCTGATGGATGCGATGGGTCTGTGTGGCAAATTGCATCAGCGGTCGGAATCCTTTCTTTGCAGCCAGATTAATGGACCTTTCTGTCCTGGCAGTTTTGATGATCCGAGTGTCTTTTGGAGCAGTTGCATTCTACAGCAAGTGAGAGGGTGCTTTAGAAATAATGTTTTCTCAATCATCTTTGATTCATATTGACTTCTCGTTCAGAGCTGTCCATACAGTTCTCGATGACTCTGTTCACTTCTAAAGAACAACTCCTATATTTGATCAGTGTGGTGTGATCGATACAATCGCATGTCATCACGATGTTCAGGTTCCTCTTCTTTGATCATTTCAAGCCAGGTTACGCCATGAAGCAGATGGTCGCTTTCCTTTCATTTTTATTGCCTCTTTTTACTTATTCACAGACTTTGGATTCTGTCGCTGTTCGTCAGGAGCTGGATAGCCTGAAAAAGGTCTGCAACAGCTACATCAGTGATGAAAACTTCGAACAAGCTGATCTGGTCATCCGCCAGGCAAGGGGAGTCTGTATGCAATATTTTGGCGAGGAGTCCATCCCTTTTGCCGAGCTATTGAATCTGGAAGCTCTGCTCCATCTGAGCCAAAATGACATCAAACATACGATAGCCCGTTGTCAACAATCATTGCAGATCCTGAAGCGGGTTGCAGACAATTCCCATCCTGCCTATCTGATGAATCTGCTTTACCTGATGGATGTCTCCTATCAATCAGGAAACTATCCGGGTGCACAGGAATACCTGGAGGAAGCACTTCCGCTCGCTAAAATAATGTGGGGCAAGGATCACGTCCAGTATATTCAATATCAGATGAATCTGGGCATTTTATATCGGGTCAATGGTCGTCTGGATCGTGCAGAGGAAACATTACAAACTGCCAGTGAAGATATCCGCCGAATCATGGGCCGAGACCATCCGGCCTATGCTGGATGTTTAATCAACCTGGGATTGTTATTGAGCGATATCGGTGCATACGACCGGTGTGAGCAAGCTTATCTTGAAGCAAAGGATATTTATGAACATCAGGAAAACGGGACAACAAATCCAATCTATTCTATTATTCTTCAGAATCTGGGCATTCTTTACTGGCAACAAAAAATGTATGAAAAAGCAGAACCCGTTTACCTGCAGTCATTGCCAATGATTCAATCTGAAAAAGGTACAGATCACCTGGATTACGCTGCAGCATTAATTAATATCGGACTGCTGTATATTGATATGGGCCGCAATGATTTGGCCGAGCCCCGACTCGTGGAAGCCCGATCTATTTTTGAAGAAAATCTTCACAACAGAGAGCATCCATTTTACCTTAACGGGATGCATAACCTGGCCAATGTTTATGCGAATACAAACAGACAGGATCAAGCAGAGAAAATCAATCTGGACGTGCTGTCCATTCGTGAACGGGTAATGGGAAAATATCATGAAGATTATGCGCAGAGTTTGATGAACCTGATCCGGCTTTTTTTGAAAACGGATAACAAGGACAAGGCTGTTCCCTATTTACTTGATCTTTTTGCAAATATTCATCAACAAGTACAGTTGGCGTTCAGCTTTCTTTCTGAAAATGAAAAGGAATTATTTATAAGCACCAAACTGAGTGATAAAATTTCTCTCCTCCAATCGGCAGGCCTGCGGCTCGACTCTCCACAGGTCAATGATATGCTGTACGATCTGTCTTTAATGATGAAGGGGATTCGCCTCCAGGCAGGAATCAGTACCATGGAATATGTATTGCGTCAACAGGATATTACAAGCGTGAGGGTATATCGTGATTTGCTGTCTTGTCGCAATCAATTGGCTGACCAGTATAAACTTCCGGTGAATGACCGCTCAGGTGTTGATGCATTGGAAAAAAATCAGAATGAGCTGGAAAAAAAACTGGCAAGAATGTCCTCTTTTTTTCGGCAAGAGCAATCTGCAGCGCGGGTAACGAATACCTCAGTGAAGTCTTCGTTAAAGGCTGATGAAGTGGCGATTGAATTTATTCATTTTAAGAACGACGTACCACAAAAGGATCAACAAATTCTATATGCAGCGCTTTTGTTGTCGCCCAAGGATGAACATGTTCGGTTTGTGCCCCTATTTGAAGAGGCTCAATTGGAGCAACTGATCAACGGTCCGGCTGAACGACGAATTGATTATGTCAATGATTTATATGGCATGCCAGATCGAGGGCTTTCACCCACGGAGGAGAAGACACCTGGTTTATATGACCTCATCTGGCGGCCTCTGGAACCTTATTTAACCGGTGTGCAAACCATCCATTTGTCACCATCGGGTTTATTGCACCGTCTGAATTTGGGTGCCATCACCCGAAGTGAGGAATCAGTTGTGGCAGATCAATTCCATATCCACGTATTATCAAATACCCGGTTATTGGCAAATAGAGATAGAGAACTGGTTACAAGGCAGCAAAGTGCTCTGGTTTTTGGTGGGGTGTATTATGATTATGACAGCACAGCAATTGAGCAGGCCATCCGTTCACGCGGAATTTCTATAGAAGATCATCAACAAGAAACAGCTCCAGGTAACTCAGGTTCCATTTTTCATAATTCCCGATCAGGCAGGAATGGGTGGCAATTTTTAAAATGGACGCAAAAAGAGGGGGAAAAGGTCAGTGGCTTGCTAGGCACACATGGATACCAGGTTGAATTTTTAAACGGATTCGGGGCAACAGAAGAGGCCTTCAAGCAAGCTGGTACAGAAGGCCATTCGCCAACGGCTATTCATCTTGCGACACATGGATTTTTCTTTC
>JAHEAU010000120.1 GCA_024642625.1 Lewinellaceae bacterium | reverse complement strand
TACCAATTACCAATTACCCATTACCCATTACCCATTACCCATTACCCAACGCCCAACACCCAAAATCCCTATCTTACGGTCATTAGTCCAGAACTCAATCTTGATCCAATATGCCAGATATCACTTCCAAACTCCCCGCTGCAGGCACCTCCATTTTTGCTGTGATGAGCGCTTTGGCCAACCAGCATAAGGCCATCAATCTGGCGCAGGGATTTCCCAATTTCGAACCACCGCAGCAACTAAAAGACCTGGTTGCTCAGGCCATCCAGGATGGACACAATCAGTATGCTCCCATGCCAGGACTTCCTGCACTCAGAGAGGCTATTGCGAATAAAATTCAACTGAGCTATGGAGTCCGTCCTGATCCAGGCGCAGAAATCACAGTGACAGCAGGAGCCACCCAGGGGTTGTTTTGCGCGATCCAGGCTATGGTGCGGAAAGGGGATGAGGTTATTTTACTGGAACCTGCTTATGATTCTTATTTACCAGCCGTTCTGCTCGCAGGTGGTATACCTGTTTCTATTCCCCTGAAAAGCCCTGACTTCCGGGTGGATTGGGATGAGGTGCGTTCCCGGATCACCTCACGAACGAGTTTGATTATCACTAACAACCCACACAATCCGGTGGGAAAGGTTTTTCGTTCGGAGGACATGATAGCGCTCAAGAAAATTGTTCTGGATCATGACCTTCTTTTGCTTTCTGATGAAGTGTATGAACATCTTGTCTTTGATGGATTGCCCCATCTAAGTGTACTGGCTGATCCAGATCTTTATAGTCGAAGTATGGTGACCTTCTCCTTTGGGAAGACGTTTCACGCTACAGGGTGGAAGACCGGGTATATCGCTGCACCACCTGCCTTGTCGGCTGAATTTCGGAAAGTACACCAATTCAACATGTTCAGTGTCCACACACCGAGCCAGGTTGCCCTGGCAACATTTATGGACGACCCTGCCAGCTGGGGTGGTTTGAATGATTTTTACCAGGATAAGCGGGATTACTTTGCGCGTCATCTAGAGGGTTCACCCTTCAGGATTTTACCATGCGAAGGCACCTACTTTGGCTTATTGGATTACAGCGGAATCAGTGAAGAAGACGATCTCACCTTTGCACGAAAGTATACCGAACGGTGCGGTGTGGCGCTCATACCGATCAGTCCATTTTACAAAAGTGCACCGCGAGACAACCGGACTGTGCGCGTTTGTTTTGCAAAAACGGAAGATGTACTGGAAAAAGCAGCCGCACAAATGCGCATAGCTGTTTATTGATCGATGCGTAATTCCTGTAAGGAGTATTTACCTCCAGCGGTCTTAAAGTAGAGGTACACCCGGTATTTTCCGGCTTGATCATTCATTTCGCCAATAATATAATGGGAATCTTTTCCTTGTGAAGAACCACTATGCGATTGTTTGAAGCCAGCTGGCTTGTGCTTTGAAAAGAACGTTTCAAGCCTTTTTTTTGCCTCAGCAGGAGTGGCAATCGCCTCATCCCCAAGAATATCCAGGACTACAGATTGGTCAAAATAAGTGGCAATAGTGGCTGCATCTCCACGTTGCATCGCCTGATTGATCGCCTGTAAAGCATTGGTTTGTGCCGTTGCCACAGTCGAAATGCAGATACTCAGGAAGAGGAATAGATATTTCATGGATAAATTGGTGTTGGTAGCCTAAAGCTACCCTTAAACGAAGGTATAAGCAAGTCATATTGCCCTGCTTTCAATTACATGACCACATAATGGGAAAAAAGTTGAAGCATGCCGTCAATTATTAATTTCACTACCAACCTGAAACTGAACAGCCATTGCCCCTTTGTTTAAAATCGTATCTATGGCGTGGTAGTTCTTCGACAAGATCTGAGATATCTCTTGTTCTTCCATTCTGGCCTGGTCCGAAATGAGATGCGAAAACACGAGCCAAAAACGGGTATCCTGTTCAACCACTGAAGGAATGGAGGTTGGTTCTATCCAGGAGATTTGATGAGCCATAATATGGGAAAATAGCTGTCGATCCTGATGAAATAGTGAATAGTAGCGAAATGCAGGTGTTGCATTCCAATGGATATACCAGGGTATTTGTTGATCAGTTTGAGACAGGTCGATCATCAGTCCATGCAAATTTTCGATTTCAGGTTCCTGCCAAAGTTTGGGCAATTTCCCCAGGAAGGCGGACAAGCACAAAACCCACACCAGGATCAGTGTCCTGGGCTGGAAACGCGATGTCCATATGTTGATACCCCATTGGATGCCAGCCCCTGCCAACAAAAGGAAGAGGGGCATCATGAAGAGATTGACCCTGGGGATCAACGTGAATTTCCCACCCATAGAGGCAATAAGAGCCAATGCTATTGGACCGACAAGGATTACCGCCAAGAGCGTATTCTTTCTGCGTAAATAAAACAGCCCTGCAATAGCACAGCCCAGCCCGAGATACAATGAGAGCGCCGTATGGCCGAAAGCCCATGCCCATAATTCAGACCAGATAGAAACCGCATGCCCCAATTGACCAGTCTCAAAGAATCGCCAGGGCATAAAATAGGGTCTGTGGTAGTCGAGTAGCAAGATGTCATCCAGATTGTGGCCGATAACCTGGTTATAATAGATCAGAAATGAGCCCAGTCCAATTAAGGATACACCCGCCCATTGGAGCAATGTTTGGCGTCTATTCTTTGACAAATTTCGGAGCATTTGTGCGCCTCCCCATGATGCCAAAACGAAGACCGCGGGCATAGACATCCACGGAATTGCTATGAAGAGAATGCTCAGCCCGACCCACCCCAACTTCCCTGGTGGATGCTGCTGTAAACGAATCGCCAGGGATACTAGTAAAATAATGATCAAAACATCCCAACTGTATTGTTTGCATTCAGAGGCGTATCGGATCAGATGTGGCGAAAATGCCATCCACGCCATCACAAAACATCGAACCTCCCAGCTCCAGTTCAGTTGTGCCAGGAGATAGAACATGGCAATCAAACTGCTCAATGAAGCTAGTAAGGGGATCAGGCGAAGACCCCATTCATGATGACCGGCAAGTAAAAGCCCCGTTTTGGATAAAAGAAGAAAAAGAGGAGGAGCATATTGTTCAAATGGCAAAGGAAGGAACAGCTTGGCGAATGGTACTGTTTCCATGACCATGCCAAGGTTGGCTTCATCCAGAAAAAGGGATCTACCACTTACATAGGCGTAGATATATGCCCCGATGCCGATGAACAGCAGGAGATAGACAAGGGGTTTGGCTTGATGAACTGGTTGAAGCAATGTGTATCGTCTGCCAGCGAATATATCCCAATCTTGATTCTAGAAGAGTGATTTTCTCTAATCGTCGGTCTGGGTTGATAAAAATGAAGCCAGAATAAACCTTTCCTGACATGAGGTGTACTTTTGTGAGATGAAGCATGCTGAACGTGTTGCATTGATTATCCTGGACGGATGGGGCTTGGGTCCAATCCCGGAAGTGGACGCTATTGCCCAGGGGGACACTCCTGTGTTCGATGAGCTGATGAGCACGCGTCCTCATGCGACTCTGACAACCCATGGAACAGCAGTTGGTTTGCCAGAAGGCCAAATGGGCAACTCTGAAGTGGGCCATTTGAATATCGGTGCCGGGCGAATTGTCTATCAGGAACTGGTCAGGATCAACCGTGCTATTCAGGATGGCTCTCTTGCTCAGAACCCCGTTCTTCAAGAGGCCTTGACAGCGGCACAAGTCCCAGGCCGAAAACTTCATCTGATGGCGTTGGCCTCTGAAGGAGGTGTACACAGTCACCTGAATCATTTAATAGCCCTGGTCGACCTGGCAGAAGCAGCAGGCGTGTCAGAAATTCTCATCCATGCATTTACCGACGGACGGGATACCGGTCCAGAAACCGGGATTGGCTTCATCCGGCAATTGGAAGACCATCTCCTGCATACCCCTCATGCGCGAATTGCTTCGATTATTGGCCGATATTATGCCATGGACAGGGACAGGCGATGGGACCGGGTGAAAAAAGCTTATGATCTTCTGGTCCATGCTAAGGGAACGGCCTATAGGTCCAGCATCGAAGCCTTGAAGGCGAGCTATGCTGCCGGGATTACAGATGAGTTTGTCGAGCCTTCGGTGATCGTCAACCCTGAATTTGGTCCAGGACTGATCAAAGATGGCGATGTGGTCATTTTTGTGAATTTCCGGACGGATCGGCCACGGCAATTGACCACGGTGTTGACTCAACAGGCGTTTCCAGAACAACAGATGAAGCCACTCGACCTTCATTACGTGACCATGACGCGGTATGATGAAACCTTTAAAGATATACCGGTCATCTTCGAGAAAGACAACTTGGAAGAAACACTCGGTGAGGTGTTATCTCAGGCCGGCAAGTCTCAGTTGCGGATGGCAGAAACGGAGAAATATGCACACGTGACGTATTTTTTCTCTGGGGGACGGGAGGCTCCATTTACTGGTGAAGATCGTCTTGTCATACCATCACCAAACGTTGCCACTTACGATCTACAACCCGAGATGAGTGCTCCAGCACTGACAGAAGCTCTTTTAAATAAGATTGATGAGGACCGTCCAGATTTCATCTGTCTCAATTTTGCCAATACGGATATGGTCGGCCACACAGGTGTATTTTCAGCAGCGAAAAAGGCAGCGGAGACGGTCGATGCTTGTTTAGGGCGATTGATACCCGTGGCAATGAAAGCCGGATACCACCTCATTCTGATTGCTGACCACGGCAATTCAGATACAATGATCAACCCGGATGGAACGCCCCACACAGCTCATACAATGAACCCGGTGCCGGTCATTTATGTTTCGCCTGATCCAGGATCAGAACGCATAGAGAGCGGAAAATTGGCGGATATTGCGCCCACTATTCTGGCCTTGCTAGGGATTGAAAAACCGTCCAAAATGGATGGTTTGAATTTGCTTAAAATGAATGCGCAATGAGAATGCTCGGCTGGATTGTATTAATTAGTTTGACGACGAACGGTTGTGCAACCGATACGCCTGAAGGACCGCTTGTCTTTTTTGACTTGAAGGGCTTCCTTGCAGAGGAGCAACTCCGACTGGGTGGCCACTCGGATATTTCCAAAACTGTGGAGGTGAATGGACAATCCGAAACCAAGCAACTGAAGGCGTATGATTGGCAAGCCGAAATGGCACTTCTTAATCAGTGGGATATCAATCGCCCGGCCTGGCGTGATCAGTACCAGCGGGATACGTTTTTACTCGGGCAACAATCTCATATCCAGTATCAAAGTCTGGACGATAAGTTACAAGTGCAATCCATGGATATTTGGCAATCTGGACCGACAGTGGATAGTATTCTTATCCGGACAGAAGTAGACAACCCGTTGCGAACTACCCATGGAAGGTACAGTTATAAACCTGGTGAAGGGTTGACATTCAGCCAGGTCAGTTCACGTCAGTTTGGTTCGGAGTTGATTCTGAAAGTGACGCTGGAGTTGATGGACGTTGTTGATTAATGCAGTTAAACGCAAAGACGCGAAGGTTTTAATCACTGATCAATTTTAATTGAAGTTTATTGGATTATTCGTTAAGGAGTTAAGGTGTTGAGGAGTTATGGATGCTGATAATTTGTTTTTGAAATCTCAATTCCAAAGTAGTAATAAATGAAATGGAGGCTAGCAAGCCCTTTCTCTGTGATGACCCCGGCGGGGTCACATGTCATTAGAAAAATTGTAGATATTAAATCGACCCAGGATGGGTCGCATGTAATCTGCGAAGGGATTGTATTGGCGCAAAAGGTTTTCGTATCGTGATTGGGTTATTAAAGTTTATTTTTATGCAGGGCAAACAGAGCCCTGAAAGGGCGTAATGCCTTAGGGTTGGGTGGAGCCCAACCACGCTATTATGAACAGAATTCAAGCCCTGAAGGGGCGCAATACCTCCCGGAAATTTAGGTTTAAAATTACTGCAAAGATACCAAGGCGCAACGTTTTTCCGAAGACGATGTAGCTCAGGGTTTTGACCCTGGGAATTTTAGCAGAATTATTTCAGAAAACCATTTTAATGGTTTTTTTATCCACCATTTCGAACTGGAAGAAAGTCTCGAATTAACCCAGATTAGCTCTCGTATTCACGATCTGAAACAGGATCTGTCGACGACTCGTCAATAGATGTATCCTCCTGATTTAGCTGGTCAATATTCGCCAGGATAGCAATAGACATAAAAAAGAACGGCCCGACTTTATCTGTTTCCAACAGGTCATTCATCGTCTGCATGACATGAATGACCACGAGGCTGGCAAGGGCAGTTAATGCCATTCGTTTTCGCACATCATCTGTCGTCCGATGATAAATGCGTTCGCCAACGATCAGTACACCAAAAATCAGCATTAAATAAAAGAGCAAACCAGGGATCCCTTGCTCTACTGCTGTCATCAAATAATAATTATGGATGCCGGATCGCTCTGGATTATCACTGACATAAGTTGTAAAACTCCGTACCGTTCGCTCCTTGTAATTGGGGTAAAAATTATTTGGACCAAAACCAGTCCACGGGCGTTCACTGATCATATAACTGCCAGCCACCCAACGATAGACACGTTCCATCGTCGAAATATCCTCAAGTTTAATTGTTGCATTCAACAGATCGTCAAAATCAAAATGGGAAATGGTCTTGTTGTAATCAGGAGCAAATTCCAAAAAGCGATTATTGTTAACGAGACTTACACCAAAAGCAAATATTCCGATAGTGGCAATGGCCAGGGTGGGGATGATTAGTCGATACCGAATCAGAAAAACAGAGCCGATACCGGCAAGCAAGGCGATATACGCTGCCCGGGTGTAGGACACCTGCACACCTACCAGAATAATTGCCAGAAGGATCAGAATAAATACCCGAATAAACTTGTGATTTCTATACGCTCTAAAGAGGTGCCAACCAAACGGTAGAAACACCACAGCCAGCGCAGCAAACGTGACGTGATTGCGATTGAATGGGCCGACCACGGCATTGACATCCCGGAACGAAAACCCATAAGCACTGAACCGGATCAAGATAATTATGTGGGTAATGGCCAAGGGAATCAGAAGACACCAAATGGCGGTACGCCAGGATTTTGGCGATGTTAAAAACAACCGGCCCATGCCATAAAAAGTGAGGATATACCAGCTTTTTGCTAAGGTGAATTTGACAGCGACAAGAGGGATTTCTGCGAACATGGCAGAGCATGCAATCCAGGTGAGATGGATGAACAGGAGCAAGTCAAACACATGCGTAAGACCCACTCGTTGAGGTCGGTGAAGCACCAGGAGTAGAAACGCTCCGGTCATGAAAATAATCAACGGTTCCGTTGGAAGGTCCGACCCCAAGCCATTGGAAAAATTCATCTCAATCGACAGCGGAACGAAAAATAATAATAGGTAGAATACCTGTCGCAAATCGGTCAGCATCCAGGCTGCTCCCAGGATGATACCCGGAACAAACATCAATAAAGGGGATTCCAACCAGGTCCCAGCAAGCACACAGAATGCGGTCAGGCCGATAAAGGCATACCACTGGCGCCTATCTGACCATTGAGAAAGGTTGCTTATGACGGAACTACCGTCCATCCGGGGTCAATTGTTTCCAATTGATCAGTTCGTATTGGCGCTTGACCAGCAGGAAGGAGATACCGAAGACAAGTGTCAATACCATTGCAGTCATAACCATGAAGGCTCGTTTGGGCCTGATCTTGATTTCCGGAGCAAGAGCCTCTTCAAAAGGGATCACGGCTGGTGTATCTCCATCCATGGCGGCCTGAAGGTGGTTGGCTTTTTCCATGTCATAGCTCAGTTGATTCTTGGTGTTCTCAAATTGCTGCTGAACCTTGCTAAACAAAGTGGCACCATGGCCGAAATCACGGATATTAAATCGCTTGCCATCTGACGTGCCATTGAGATCGGCCAATTCAGTTTGGAGGGCAGCTACTCTTGCAGTGATGTTGGCTATGGTATCCCGATTGTTGTACCCGATGCGGCGATAGGTTTCAAGGCGAGCTTCATCTCCAGCGAGCTGGATTGTCTTGCGAGAGATTTGATCGCCGATCACCTGGTATTGCAGTCGGTAGTCATAAACACCAAACATGCGTTGAATGCCTTCAAGTGAGTCAGCCAGATTGGTCAGATAGACCTGTTTTTGATCGATACTGATCTGGTAGGTTTCCAGCAATAATTTTTGGCTATTCCGGATATGTTCCCGTGTGATGTGGTCGACAATGGTCCGTGCCGAATTGGCCATATCTGCTGCATCCTGCGGATCGGTGGCTTCGACCTGGATAGTAATGCCATCATATTTAGTCTGATTGATGGACATATGGCTGGTTAGCTTCAGACGAGCTCGCTCCCGCGCTTTTTCGCTTTTCGGATCGATGTTATAACGGGTGAACAGGTCGAATGTGTCGATCATTCGATCTACCAATTGTGTGGATCCAGCAATAGTTAGTAAACGGTCGATATCCGCGCCAGAACCAAAATATTCAACATAGGAACCAGGAGGTCCGAATACCCGGTCGGGTTTCGTCAGATCAGAATTGGCGGCATAAAAGGTTGTGGAGGCCTCGTAGTAGTTTGCCAACAACAAAGAGATCAATGCCGTGGCAACCCCGACTCCAAGGGTGGCATAAAGCAGACGCTTTCGCCATTGATAAATGGTGCGAAAAACACCGAGCAAGCTTTCATTTGTATTCATCCGTGCGGATTATAGGCTCAAAATTAGGAAAACTCCTCACGCTCGGGCCCGGGAACGGAGAAGCAAAATGAAATTCCGTGCAGGCAACAGGCCAAAAACGGCAGCAAGGCCGAAGCCTATAAGAAGATAAAGTCCAAATTGGATAGGCCAGAATAGCGAATTAAACTCAGGCAAGACAAACCCAACCATCATCAAAACGGTGAAAAGCAAGATGGAAATTACTTCCTTACGATCAATACGTAAAGGCATCACCCTGAAAGAGAGGATGACCATCGACACGGCAACAATGCTCTGTGTGATCAACGTGGCAATAGCAGCACCTATTGCTCCATACACAGGGATCAAAACCCACAACATGATCAGATTGATCACAACTGTGACGCCCAAGATTCGGTTCATCAAACCCAAACGCGACCCCGCTGTCAGCAGCGTTGCAAATACATACATCAAGCTGACCGGCACGAATGACCAAATCAGGATACGAAGTGTGGTGACGGCCTCTGCTGGTGCTTGATTATAAAGACTGTGGATGATGGGCTCCGCAAATCGGCTGACTGCAACAGCTGCGACAAAACTGCCGGCAACCAATAATCGGGTGCCGAGTACGACAAGTGGCTGGACATCTTCTTTTTTCGACAATTGCTGGGAGAGCATCGGGAGGAGTAATCCGGCAAATAGCAAGGCGACATTATTGGCTGCATCCAGAAGGCGATACCCCATATAATATATGCCCGCCTCATGCTCTCCCTCTGGAAGTAAACGTTCCAGCAGGAGGGTATCCATTCTTGTGTAAGCACTCATCAACAGGACGGCCAGGGCGAAAGGAAGGCTTTTGATCACCAGCGGGCGCAGGGCAGTCCAGCTGAAGGATAATCCTATTCGAAGCTTTTGCCCACGGAGGAAGATTCTACCTACAATGATGGTCAGACCAAAGGAGGCTGTTTGTGCCCAGACAAACCACGACAGAGAAAAACCGGATGACAGATCCGGATGATAGAGCAATACGCCACAAATAGCCAACATAAGCAGTTTGTCGAGCACAGAGATCACACTGTCTTTTCGATACATGCCCAGGCCGGAAATATTGGATCGCTGAAACAGGATCCAGGAGAGCAAGACCTGGTTGAGGGCGATATGGATCAGCAGGGGCAAGATTTCCCAGCTGTAGCCTATGGTTATTGCAAAGAGGGATGTCGCCAGAAGATAGAGGATGGCCAGCCAGAATTTCAGGCCAAGGAGGCGGGGGTATTGATCTTTGATCCGACTCCGATCCTGAGCAATAGTCTGGTTGTTGAATTGCTGCAGACCGGCATCATTGATGATCTGGAGGATATAAGACAGGCTGAACAGTGCGGCGAACAGACCATAGGTTTGAGTACCCAAGGTATTCTGGACTTTAAGGTCTATCCCGAAGATGTAAAGCGGCTTGATCAGCAGATTGATCCCGACGAGGAAGAGGATGTTCAGGAGGAATTCCCGCCTCATCGAGCAAAGACATTGTATTTTAGGATACAATAGATCGCTCGTACGCCATCCCGCCAGCCGATCTTTTTTCCGTCGGCATAAGAACGTCCATAATAGGAGATGCCCACCTCATAAATACGGATGTTTGGAAAACGGGCAATGCGGGCGGTGACCTCGGGTTCGAAACCGAAGCGGTTTTCGCGAAGTGGCAGTGATTGGATGATCCCCCGTTTGAACACCTTGTAGCAGGTCTCCATATCCGT
>JAHEAU010000355.1 GCA_024642625.1 Lewinellaceae bacterium | reverse complement strand
CGTTTATGAATATTATTGCAACGATGTCATCCTGGAGCAATATGTACAGACCATTGTGATTTCTGATTCCAATCCACCGGAATTTGATTGCCCGTCTGATTTTTCAGTTTCCGCCAATTCAGGATCTTGCGAGGCGGTAGTCAATTTGCCGCCGGTGAGCAATATAACGGATGAATGTTCGAATATATTTAAAGTCGATGTCACCTATCCGGGTGGATTTTTCAAAAACCAAAATGGAGGTATTGTAACCCTTCCTTCGGGAATCCACAAAATAAAATATACCGTTTATGATCAGTGCCTGAACCGAGATTCATGCTTTATGTATGTGACCGTACAGGATAAAACTCCACCAACTGCGATTTGTAAAACCAATACCACAATTGGTCTGACTTCAGAAGGTATTGCATATATGTATGCATACTATCTCAATACCGGAAGTTATGATGCTTGTGGTCTGGAGTACATGGAAGCACGAAGAATGGATCAGGGCAATCCATGCCAGATTGACAATTCTGAATATGGAAATGTCATAGACTTTTGTTGTGCAGATGCAAATAAGGAAGTCATGGTAGAGTTGAGAGTATGGGATACCAATGGCAATAGCAATACCTGTATGGTAAACGTACAGGTGCAGGATAAAACCATACCATCCATCCTATGTCCTGATGATACAGAGATCTCTTGTGAGGTCGTATATGATTTAAATGATTTGCAACAATATGGCAATGCCATTGCAGTCGATGCGTGTGGAGCATCTGTCACCTCTACTGCCGAAGCATTTGTTGATCATTGCAGAACAGGCTACATCGAAAGAACATTTACAGCGGACGACAAATCAAACCAAGCGACATGCGTTCAAACTATTCATATTATAAATTACAATCCATTCAATCCTTCCAATATCCAATGGCCAGAGGATTATGCGACCATTGAATCTTGTTCACCTGTCGATCTTGATCCCAATAATCTTCCTGAACTTTATGCAAAGCCAAAATACGACGAAGGAATTTGTGATTTAGTGGCTTCCACTCATGAAGACAAGTATTATCCTTTTGAAGATGGCAACGGTTCATGCTTTAAAATTGTGAGAACATGGTATGTCATCGATTGGTGCAATAAAGATAATCCGGGATACGAACCAACAACTTGGCAGCAAGTGCTCAAGGTGAGCAACAACATTCCTCCTGTATTCAGTAATCCGATTGAAGATGTGACGGAATGCATCGGTGACGACGAGTGTACGGAAGGTTTCATTGAGCTGATAGCCAGCGCTACTGACGATTGCACACCTACCAATACTTTGAGGTGGCAATATCAAATTGATTTTGATTTTGATGGAATTTTTACGCCCGATACAGGCATAGCATCTGGACTTGGTGGCACAGCAACAGCGTCGGCTACCTATCCCACAGGAAGTCACTACATCCTTTGGTCATTCGAAGATATGTGCGGCAACGTCGTATCTAAAGGACAGCGATTCACACTTGTAAATTGCAATGGCCCACAGGCTGTTTGTAAAGATGGGGTTGCGATTGACCTGGTTCCCATGGACCTGGATGGAGACGGCAATGTGGATACAGAGATGGCATGCATCTCTGCAAGATCTTTGAATGCAAGCAGTTCACACCCGTGTGGTTATCCCCTTACCTATAGTTTCAGTGAGGATGTTAATGATACTTTACTGTGCTTTGATTGTTTTGATTTAGGCATGAATGAAATCGATTTATACGTACATGATCCTTATGGATATTTTGACATATGTCCGGCTACCGTTGATGTTCAGGATAACAACAATGTGGATCTTTGTCCAGATCTGGAAGACTGTATCAACTGGCCGGTTGCAGAATTTGAAGTGACACAATGCAATCAGGGAACTACTCCAGTCATCCTTGGAAGCTTTACTACAGTTAATCCAAATTGCCTGTGTGAAATAAGTACAATTAGTTTTAGTGATAATCCGATCGTGGATTACCCAAATGTAGGGTGTACCATCATTGAAAGAACATGGTCGGTAGAGTTTGGTTGTGGAAATGATCCAATAACCTATACGTTTCTTCAAAAGATCAAAAGATTGAATTTGATCGCACCGACTATCACTTGTCCGGCAAGCATCACCGTCAACACTCAGTCTGACTGTGCGGCAAATGTAAACGTTGCGCAGGCAACACTGACAGGGGATGAATGCAGCTCGGATGTTGTGATTTCACAAAACTCACCTTTTGCAGAGCCAGGTGATGATGCGAGCGGAACTTATCCTTCAGGGACAACAAATGTCACATATACGGCAACCGATGGTTGTGGAAATTCCAGCAGCTGCTCCATGTCAATTACCGTGATTCCTAATACCCCTGTTGCCCAGATTACCGGCGACAACAGCATTTGTTTGGGAGAGTCCACTACGCTTACCGCCAGTGGCGGAGGAAGCTATTTATGGAATACAACACCTCAGCAATCGACAGCCTCCATTACAGTAAGTCCTGTCTCAAGCAGATCTTATACTGTGACGGTGACTAGCAATTCGGGGTGTACCTCTACTGCTAGCATTTTTGTAAGTGTGGCGAACAACCCGACAGCTCAAATCACCGGTATCAATAACATTTGCATTGGGCAATCTACAACCCTCACTGCAAGTGGAGGGACAATGTATGCATGGAATACAGGAGCTAATACTGCAGCAATCAATGTGTCTCCAATCGTTTCAACGGTGTATACGGTAACAGTGACCAATTCTTCAGGGTGCACATCCACTGCAAGCAGAACTGTAACCGTGAATCAACCGCCTACGGCAGGAATAACGGGTGACAATGAAATTTGCTCCGGAGGAT
>JAHEAU010000354.1 GCA_024642625.1 Lewinellaceae bacterium | reverse complement strand
ACTATCTTCCTATCACCAGTTAGACGATTAGACAATTGGATGATGGGATTAAGGGATTAAGGGATTAAGCAGAATACAGAAAGATAAAGTAATCAGTAAACAGTTAGCCAATTAGACGATTAAACAATCACCATTTACCTATTTACCTATTTACCTATTTACCTATCTTCCTATCACCAGTTAGCCGATTGGCCGATTCCCCGATTAAACAATCTTCACCCACCCATCACACAATTTCCCGATTGCATCATCACTTCCGTTGATGATTATCATGGCATGCTTGCCATTCGGTCATTGTAAAAGGCAGCTAGGCGAGCATACATTTGAACCGTCAATTAAACCGACAATCATGAAAACCAGTGAAAAACAACATGCAAGAAAAAGTCACCGGAAGATCGGATTGAAGGCGAGATTGGCTCTTAACAATCATCCTTATTTATTCACTAATAATATCGTTATGAAAAAGCAGATAATTATTGGTAGTGCCATGCTGTTTGCAATGTGCGCAGCAATAGCTCAGGGCAACGAAGCCTATGTATATGAGACCGGAGTCGGATCAAACGAGGCTTATGTTGAACAAATTGGTGAAGCCAACTTTGCTGAATTGAATCAATATGCTAATTATGACCCAACCTGGGGATCTCCAAACAACTACGCAGAGATCTTACAAGATGGATCAGAAAACGAAGCATTTGTTGATCAGACAGCCTATTGGGGACACGAATCATATGTTGACCAAACTGGTTACAGCAACTTAGTTACCGTTGACCTGTATCGAAATGGCAACACCTCAACAGCCATCCAGGATGGATGTGAAAACGAGGCCACTCAATACATCACTGGAAAGTACAGTGAAGTATATTCCGATCAAACAGGAAGCCACAACGACGTAATTCAGCATATGGGATATACTGGAGATCTCGTTGGTCAGGATAACTTCTTCGAAGCATATCAAGATGGAGATTACAACGACATCTACCAGCAACTGATCACAGGTGGACATTTTGACGGAACATCCAACACTTCTTATGTAGATCAAACCGGCGATTGCAACGAAGCTACTGTAACTATAGGCGACGGCATTATGGTTCCTGATGGAAACGAAGCTAACATCGTTCAGGACGGAGACGGCAACTGGGCCGACATTCTACAAATTGGTGATGACAACTACGGTTACATTACATCAATGGGTGATGACAACATTGCTGACCTTGACCAAATAGGCAATGGAAATTACGCCATTATTAATCAATCCGAATAATGTTGTTCTCGAAAGGACTTGCAATAGCAGACGAGTCTGAGGTTTTTGGGCAAGTGCCGTCGAATGGAAAATTCAACAGCACTTGCCCTCTTTTTGAACTTATTTAATCACCTGTCATGAAAAAATCAAGCCACTACTTTCTACTGACCACCCTGTTTTTAAGTTCATGCATGATGTCAAACAACACTCAGGTCAGGAATCCGGATAGCAAGGCCCTGGCATCCACGTTCGGAATGCCTCAAGTTTTGGATCCAATAACACCTTTAAAAGCTGAGGTAGCCGCCCTGGCCTTGTCAACTGAAGACGTTCTCTTTGTGTTGACCACGGGTGAAAAATCAAAGGGCATCAGTGAAAGTCCCTCCAGCGATGAGATCCGCGGCGTACAAAAAATCAAATGGCAGGCAGTCGACGTACAATCAGAGACCAGGGCACTGTTGCAGGGATATCGTGACAAAAGCCTTTACTCAGGGGGCGAAGACACAGTTAAAAAAATAGAAACCATGAAAGAAGATCAAAACACATACGAAGGCTTGGAAGTTGATGGCCTTATCATAGACGAAACCCGCACGAAGGTAGGCCGCGATTTTTACGACTACTTCTACAGCAACTGGTATGCAGGAAGTCTCTTCACCGAGTCATTTACCCTCGTCATTGAGGAAAAAGTCATCAGGGGTTCACTTTCTCAGATCACGGTGAATTTGAATGAAAATCCCGTATTCGAAAAATACGTTCAACCGCGAACGGAAGACGTGGAAAGTCTGGCGGGAGAAGCCATTAGAAATGCCAGATATTATCTAGAGAACATGCAGGAAATGAACGATAGACTGAGCGAAGAAAAAGACATGTACGGCTCAGGAATTTACTGAGACCGGATAATTCCCCCCAATTATTTATCATCTGATCAACTCAGGCATACCGATGACGCACGTCATCGTTTTTTTTGGAATCCATCATAGGAAAAGCCTTTGAATGTCATGGTGCATGGGTATTTCTGACATTGTCAATCGCTATCATATCTCATAGCTTTGTTTTGAAATTCTGATAAATCATTCGTCTTGACCGACAAGCTACATAGAAGTCATCTGAAAGCTGGTCAGGCTTTAAATCCAAAGACCATGAAAACCGCAAAATGCTGGCTCAGGAACCTGCTGACCTTGGCCTTTTTGTTGAATGTCGCCCTGATAGGTTCAGCCCAGGAGGACAACAACATCCTTTGGTTGCAGGACCGGGATGAGCAGAATCCAGACCTTATATCCTCAAATGAAGCGCGACTGTTGCAGCTGGGAGAGAACAACCAGGCTTCCGTGAATCAGCGCAACAACGGCAACGGCCATTCAGCAAATGTCATCGATCTCAAGCAGGAAGGCTACAACAACGAAGTGTATATCGACCAGTTTGGCAAGGGCAATGAGTCGCATGTCCTGCAAGTAGGAGAGGACAATCGATACGAACTTTTCCTGAATGGAAGTGAAAATAAAACCCAATTGATACAGGACGGCGATGAGAATTCTCTGGAACAATACTTGGTGGGCGACGGAATGGACTACGAAATTATACAGGAAGGTT
>JAHEAU010000119.1 GCA_024642625.1 Lewinellaceae bacterium | reverse complement strand
CTTGAATCCGGAGGTTCAGGTGAAAACGGAGATAGGCTCACCATCCCGGAAGCGTTCTCTAAGACGCAACTGGAAATGAAAGACCGGTTTTATGATGCGTACAATTGGGCGGGATTTGTGCTGGTGGAGTGATATTCAAGTCGGAAGTGGGAAATCGGAAAAGTAATAACCACTAAGCCACCAAGTATACTATTGCAGTGAAATAGAGCTTCTGCTTGAGAACTTGAGGGCGTGCTAAAGTGTGGGGAGGACACTGAGAGATATTGGACAATGTTAATTCACTTCGTCTCTTTGTCCAGAATTAACCACAAAGTGACACGGTGTTTCACAGAGAAGATTGCTGCCAAACATTTAGGCTCCCCCTCTACACGCAGTGGAGAGGAGCCTGCCCAGACCGACGGAGGAGCGTCCGAGCGTCTGGGGTTGAGCTTTATCGCCACTCAGAAATCCAAAATTTCTCTGCGTCCTCTCTCATAGCCTGATCATGATTATCCATGCTGAACGTTGAAGCAATGCGTTCAACAAATGCGTTATGTTTCTTTGCGACACAGCGCCTTTGCGTGAACCATTTCTCGGGGCAATAGGCGGGATCGTCTGGGCGCAAAGAGATCCTGGAGAAGTCCAACTCCCTATGTCTCTCCGTATCTTCGTCTTCAATTCACCACAGAGGACACAGAGTCACTCAGAGATTTCCTGGAGAAAGTATTCATCGAACTCAATGGTAAAAAATGGCATCGTCTGGCCATGAAAAGATCCTAAAAATGATCATTGTATCGCCTTGCTGAATCCTTTCGTATCCACCTTTCGGGTATTATACCGCTTTCGGTACGCTTCATGCATTGCATCCGATGGGTAGGCCTGTTCGGACCCATAGGGATACCTGGTCATGGCTTGAAAGGGCAATGGCTCTACAGTGTTACCATGCGCAGTGTTCAGGTCTCCGTCCTTTATCCAGCCATTGCTGTAGATTAGAAAGTCCCTTGTCCATCCGCTTGGTAATTCCGGCAATTTTGTGGCATCAAAAGTGACCGTCATCTCGTCCCCCGAATTCATAATGACCAATTGATCATCCACGGATTTTAATAAAGGGGTGACCTCGCCAAACCGCGTATAATATCCAGTGAGGTCCCGCCATTTCTGATCGGTCGTAACCGTGGCATAGTCAAACCAGTGCGGTCCATGACGACCGCCCTTTCGATATGGCCGGGAAAAACCGCGATAGTGCAGATCGGCATGAAGGGGATCCATCCGGGTGGTCTTCACTTGACTTGGTGCTTCTTTAAGAGTGAAAAAGATCTCATCCCAGTAGATCTCCATATTGGTCCGGATTCGAACCCGGCGGTCTTTACTCAGGAACTTGCCGGACAGATCGACGATCATCGTTTTATCCTTCCCCATCGGGAAACCAATACTGGGAATGACGGTCTGCCACTCTCCTTTCTTGTTGATGACCTGTAACTGTGGCGCCAATACAGATAGCTGATTAGATTGACCAAGGGCCACATTAATACTTGCATCCGAGGGAAAGATCCAGCCATTGAACACCAATTGAATATCCCCGGCAGGTAGATCTTCTCCCGGCGTGATGAGCAGGTCATGCATTTCTGTGATTCCCTGGTAGGCATCACTGGAAAAATTCGCGACATAGACGTTGTCCTTCTGTTGGATTTTTTCCAGAAGGGCTGTTCCCAGTTGATCAGTAACCTCCACTGGATATATTCTTTTTTGCACAGCATGCAGCGTATACTCATCGGTATATGGAGGCAAAGTAAAGGATTCATCAACCAGGATCTCTTCAGTCGAAGGATGGTCAACAGCCATCAGAAACAGCTGATCAAAATAGGCCGTTTCCCAAAGTTCTTCTGTGATCTGGAGAATGTATTGACCATCTTTTTTCACCATAGATTCACCTGAAATTTTTAAATACTCCTGAGAGGCATCGGAGGGGGCCCAGGCCGTATTCGATCCCATAATTCCCAAAGGCATACCCAGTGCACTTCGCCACATCATATCCTTGGAGAAATTGAATTGTTTGCCGTCCCAGATATAGAGAAAGGCACAGGATCCTTTCAAGGTCTGCATTTCCATCAGCAGTTCTTCACTTCCGGGAAAAAACTTGTCCTGGGCGACTCCATTGGGCCAGGTGACTCTCATGACATCTGCTTTTAAATGGGAACCCAAACCAAAATGGATCATGGGACTTGTTACAAACTGCATTTGATAGAGATCTCCAGCGCGAATCTCAACTTTGGCACCGATGCCAAAGTGATTATTTTTTCCGTTCCCATTTCGTAAGCCAACTAATTGCAAATCCAGATAATGGTTGAGATTTCCACCTTCATTTTGCAAAAGATGGAGATTCCCATCCTGATCATTCACAAATAGATCCAGATCACCATCCTTGTCAAAGTCTGCACTTTCTATATGAAAACCAGACCGAACTGAAGAGGGCAGTAAAGAAGTTACATCTGTAAATTGCCCATTGCCCGTATTGTGAAATAAATAAAGTCCTTTTTCCTTTTCGGAAGAAGGCGCACCAGTGATGGAAAGATCCAAAAATCCGTCATTATCAAAATCAAAAAAGACGGCATCCCGAAGCGTCATGCGAGAAATGAATTGTAACCATGGAGTGGAGACGTGTTGAAATGTCCCATCGCCATTATTGGTCATCAGAGAACAGGATTTTCCAGTGCTTCCTAAAAAGAATAGATCGGCATGCCCATCATTATTGATATCGCATACACGGACATTATTTGCGGGTGCGGCTTGCGTCAGGCCTGCGAAACCGGATTGATCTTGAAAACGACCGTGACGTTCATTCGACAGGAGAAGAGGGGATTGATCGCTCCGGGCAAAGATGATATCCAGATCCCCATCCTCATCAAAATCCATAAAGCCGGCATCTTTGCAATGGCTATTGGGTAATGCGATACCCATTTCAGGTGCTTTGGAAGAAAAGGTGCCATCTCCATTATTGCGCAACAGGTGATTTATTTCGTGGCTGGTTACAAGAAGATCCAGATCACCATCCTGATCGGCATCCAGAAACAAGGGCGTATGACCCGGTTCAGTAAGATTTATTCCCCCAGCTAATGCCACATTGGAAAACTGACCTTTACTGTCTTGTCTATACAGGATGTTCGGACCATCACAAACGATATAGAGATCCAGATGACCATCATTATTATAATCCATAAAAATAGAGGACAGTTCCTGGCCAATATTCTGGATGCCTAGCGTTTCTGATTCATCCTCAAATTTGGTTCCCAGCTTGTTTTTTAATAATCTGGACGTAGAAGAATGGTTGATGGAGGAATAATTATTCAAATAGATGTCAACATAGCCATCATGATTATAATCCCCCAGGGTGAATTGACTCGACGTACTTTTTTCACGAATGGTCGTTTGTCCAAATCGCTCCGGAGCATTGATATTGACCTGATCCGTCATGTCGATGAATCGAATCCGGTCAATCGTGGACTCGCCTGGTTCAGCAAATGTTTTACTAAAATCACTGAGTGTCACAATGGATAATCCGGCCAGACTTGCTTCAGGACCATTCAAAGACAAAAGATCAGATTGGTATTGGCCAGTGACCTTTAAAAAGTTATGTAATTGTGTAATGGCTCGTTTAGCTGCAGTCAGGTCTTCGGCATGAACAGCATCCATTGCAATGCGATAACTGGTTGTACTTTCTTTGGGGAATTCAGCGAATATCTTTGGTAATTCTTCCAGTTGAATGGTTACATTTTCCACATCATTCTTTTCCAGATAAAATTGGATCAAGTCGAGTCGGGGAACAATATTTCCGGGAGCGTTTTCCTGTGCCAGTTTCAGATATTTTTCCCGAAGTTGCTGTGAGGTTTCTCCCACTTGACGGGCATAAATTTCCGAGAGATTATATATGGCTGGAGTGAACTCCGGTTGTTTTTCCAATATTAATTCCAATTCTTTGATAGCACTCTTCATATCACCCGTGAGATGATAGTATTTCGCATAGATCATGCGAATATCCGGATTATCGGGATCGAGTTTAATGGCTTTTTTCAACTGATCCCTGGCGTCTTTGAATTTATTCTGTTTGAGATAGACCAGAGCCAAATTGGCGTAATTAGAAGCTTCGTTCGGCAGTAATTCTACCAGTTTGGAAAAAGCTTCTTCTGCATCCTTCAGTTTGTCTTCTTCCAGGTAAGATCGGGCAACCAAGGGGAGGAACTGCACATCCCATTCTCGTTTCTTTTTTTCTTCAGTATTGTCACTACAACTGAATACGACCAAAAAAATGCCGACGAATACAATAGAGGGGATATTTCGATTCATTGAGTTATGCTTGGTCACTGTAAATCTTTACAGAAGGATACCTAGAATATCCTCCCGTCATTCTGCAGGCTTCGGTTTTATTGATCCAATGATCTGCTAAAGTATCCTACTTTTTAATTGATTCAATAATATATCTAGTTCTTGGTATTGTTTTTCCATATCAACAGCCGTATTTGAGGAAGAGACGGTTGCCAATTCATTCAACAAAGGTTGAAAGACAGATTTTGATGTGACCGAACCAAATCCTTTTACAGTCTTGGTATCCCCTTCGCCTAAGACTTTATCAGATACATGTGTATTCGGTTGAGCGGATTGAATGGCTTTTTTATACCAATTCAGAGCCTTGGATTTTTGATCGTTCTTCCAGTCGATATATCCACGCAGATAATAGGAATCTACGCTTTTAAAGTTGGAGGCGGCTACAGATTCAAACTGGCGGGCTGCCTGTTCCAGATCCCCTCTGATCAGATGAACTTCTCCCAGAAGTTGCACTGGTCCGGTTTCTTCTTTATTGATCTTCAGGGAAGTTCTGCAGGCTTGTTCTGCTTTATCAAGATCAAAGAGTACACCATTGTTGATATACAAGTCGGCCAATTGCATGTAGGCCCGTGAGTTTTTTGAATTAAGTTGAATGAGCTGTTTCCAGCATTTTTCTGCATCTATATATTGATCGAGTTCAAGATACATATTACCCAGGTAATACCAACCATCTTCATGCGTATTGTCCAGCAGTAAAGCTTCCTTATATTTTTCAGCCGCATGATCCCACTGTTCGTTTAGACGTAGAGTGGTCGCTTCTTTATAAAAGGCCCAGAATTGTACAATTGTATCTTTCTGGGCTTTCGTGAGGTTACTTTTGGAGGTTTGGAGGAGTTCTGAATCAGCTGTTTTTTTTACCCATGTGATGAAGATAAACAAGCCAATAAAGAGGACACAAGCTGACAGAACTATTTTTTTCATAATCATGCTTAATGGGGAATAATCTCATTATTCCCCTCCTGAATTGTGATCATCTGATTGGCCTGGATATTGAGAAATTGTTGTTTGGTTCCTGAAGGCCAAACAATTGATAGTGTGTCTACTTGTAGATTTTGTGCTATCCCAAAATGTTGAACATTGCTGTTTTGGGAACAATAAGGCCCTTGTGATCCAACTTGTGAAACTTGAATAACCCCATTGGAAACTGTTCGAATTTTTGCACCGACACCGAATGAATTACTTTTTACACCAATCAGATGGACTTCAAGCCAATTATTTTTATTCCCGCCTTCATTTTTGTAAAGCTGTACCGGTCCTCCATTGTTGACGACTAGAACATCCATATCACCGTCATTATCATAGTCAGCAAAGGCGGCACCACGGCTCACTGATTTTTCTTTAAAAACTTCACCACTGACAATGGAGACATCAAAGAACCCATCCCTGTTTCCTTTATTCCAGAAAAGTTGACTTGACATGGGAACTAAAAGGTGTGGATTCTCTTTCTCTTGAAAAGTACTTCCATTTGAGACAAACAGATCCAGCCATGTATCATTGTTGTAATCAAAAAAGGAGGTCCCCCAACCGATATAGTCTAAAGCGATCTGGCCCAATCCAAAACGATCTGCTTCATCCATGAAACGCATATCTAAAAGTGGGTTATCGGAAGAGGTTAGCTGTGTGAATAGATTACTGTATAGTGCATTTTCTTGAGCCATCCAGTGGGTGATAAACATGTCGTAGTCCTGATCATGGTCCCAATCACCGACGGCTATTCCCATTGCGCCTCGATAATCAGCCACAAGGGCGCTATGACTGATTTCTTTGAATTTGCCATTCCCCAAATTCTGATAAAGCACATTGTCAGAAACATCATTTGCAACATAGATATCGGGGAGGCCGTCCGAATTCAGATCGACCCAGGTGGCAGACAAACTGCGGCCAGTTGGATTGTCAACACCTGCTTTTACAGAAACTTCATGGAAGGTCCCTTTTCCGGTATTCTGAAAAAGGAGATTTCGTTCGGGTTGAAAGGATGAAGGATTAATACTCGCGGGTACCTCGACGTCGTATTGTTTGTTGGTTTCGAGAGTAGTTTGATAATTGTATTTGACATATCCACAAACATAGAGGTCCAGATACCCGTCCGTATTATAATCACCCCATGTAGCACCTGCCCAGAATCCGTCATAACCATCCATTCCGGCTTGTGTCGTGACAGCAGTGAACGTGCCATTCCCATTGTTGTGGAAGAGGTGAAGACCCCCATATGATGAAATAAATAAATCAGGCCAATGGTCATTGTCGTAATCTCCCCAAGCGGCTGCCATTCCCCAGCATTTCAGATCCACGCCAGCTGTGGAACTGACATCTGAAAAGGTGCCGTCTCCATTGTTGTGATACAAGGTACAAGTGGCTTTTGAATCAGCCGAAGGACTCTTTTCTGAATTTATTGGGCCGGCAAAATTGACAATGAATAAATCCAGCCAGCCATCTTGGTCATAGTCTTCCCAGGCTGCTCCGGATCCCATGTCTTCAGGGAGTTGGAAGTTTCGTTCTCCCTGAAAGTGCTGAAACAGAATTCCGGTTTTTTCAGTCGCATCCACAAAGGTGACCCGTGGATAGTCCTCGGGAATATTGCGTGCCAGATCGGTAGTTAATCCTTCCAATTCTTGTCCAGGCAAGTAAGTGTCTTTTGATGGAGATAGAAAGGCTATAACCAAGAAAATAGCACCGATCAGTACAACGCCCAAAGAAGCAAAAAGAAGACCGCGTTTACGGCGCTTGGGTATGTGGTTCAGCATTTTCGAATCAAATCTTTTTATTGGTGACTTTTATTGTCTTGGAATCCTCTGAAAGGATAGTAACAGGTGCAGTTAATCCTGCCTCTTCGCCGAAAAGGAAATTGAGGAGATACTGGTCGAATTTCCGATAGAGTAATTTTGCATTGACATGCAGTTCTCCTTCTCTATTCGCTTTAAATGCAAACTCAGTTTGAGGAAGAGGTGTTCCTTCGGTACTTCCTTGTTTCAAGATAGACGGACAAGAAAATGTATAATCTGCTTTATCAGAAAATCCTGGGAACATGGATCGGCGATAACGGACACCCACCATTTCCCATAGATTATGCTTGTCTATGAGGTTTCCATATTGATCCACGGGTTCTGCCTTGAACATAAAGGCACCGGGCTTGATGAAATGATCTTCATCCCGGATCCCTGATGCGAACACCACGTTTCCATCCTGATCGGTGACCTCCAATTCGACCCACGCCTGAATGATATCCAGTGGTCCTGTCGGGAATTCGTGCCCGACTTTATTGTTGGTAATGATCGCTTGAATATTGACATCTTGTCCAGTGGCCACTTGCTGAGGTACGACTAATTCAATTGGAACAGCAGGTCCTTTTTTCCATTTGTCTGCAATCTCCGGAATGTCAATCTCCCCACGCAACCACTTTTTAGTGAGGTCGATTTGTTCATCTGCGCCAGGGAGATCCATGGCTTTGGGCATAAATTGATTGGCAGCAAGGAAACGGTGGCTACGGTGTTTTTTATCACCAGGGTTTCGGTTGTAGTCATTTGCATCGCCTGCAGATGGATCTGTGGATTCGACGAGTGGCATGTGACACTCTCGACACTCTACAGTTTTGGTTGGATCACCAGGGTGGTTCCATCGACTTTTTCGCCAATTGTCAAATTGGTTCTGTAATTGCACCCATCCGACTTTGTTAATCTCCTCGTCAATAAACTGTTTATGACAGGCCGCGCAAAATTCAGGACTTTTAAACAGGGTGTGTTGAAAGGACGCAATATGTTTTTCAGGATAGGCACGAATCAGGAAATCACTGATGAATTTGGCATTATTACCCTCCTTCATTTCAAACATATATCGATCCGGTTGTTCCATGACATAATTTGCATTTCCTTTGACATCCGTCTTTTTAATAGCGTGGCAGGAAATACAGGAAATGCCTTCCTGATAGCCGGACAGGTTTGTCAAGTCATCGACGAAAATATTTTTGGTCCCGGAAAAAAGAGAAATCGGATCATGACATCCGCCGCAATAGCGTGTAGATTCCGGACCATTTTGTTCGGCCATAACCGATTGCACTTTTTGAAACCCGACATCCATCGCAGACCAGCGGTGGGCACTAACCTGCCATTCATCATAGATCTCCTTGTGACAGCCAACGGTACCACATCCTTCTGAACCATTCATGGTCCGAGCGTCAAATGCACCGCCTGTATTCGTGGATGCCAGACTGGGTGCAAAAGGATTCTCACCATAAGTCAGATTGTAGTCATCCGGAAATTCATTCTTTAAGGAGACAGGATTATAACTATAACCGGCCAAAAAAATGACGGCAAACAGACCAATTGAAAACATTGCTGTTCGGGAAATATATTTGTTTTGGGCTGAGACGATACTGGCCATAGAACCGGCAGTTTTCAACCGGTAATTCCGGATCATGGGGAAGACTGCATGAGGAATAAGAAATGCCAGGAGGGCAAACGTGGTAATGACATGGATCAAATCCCATGTTGGACTAATCTTGCTGGCAAAGACAGCTTGCCAGGTGACTATCAAGCCGCTGACTGTAAGCGCTAATCCAAGAACCAACGAGACAAAACCAGTGAATTTAAAATGATCCAGTTTTCTCCAGTTGTATACCAAGAAGTGTCGGACCAGATACCAGAGAAATGGAATTGTGAAAATGAGGCCCGCCACACTGTGGATAAGGACCATGACCTGATTTGACAAACTGAACGGGAGGAAGTAGATTGAAAGGCCAGTAATCGTTTCAATCACCAGGAAGGCAGAAATAAAGAGAAGAAGCTTATGTAGCCATTCTTTTTCTGCAACGTGTTTTTTAATTGGGTCGTTCATGAGATCAGGATTATAATAACCCTGATGCAAAATGGTCATCCATGAAGAGGAAACATGACTTACTTAAACTACAATTTAATAATAAAACGCCCCCTCATACTGAGAAATGTTGCTCAGGGTAATAAATTATAAAAAACGCAATTTATGCTGAGCACGTTGGACGGTCAATGACTTTCGTCATCGCAATCGGGTGTTTAACTACACGAACAGTTGATTTCGGGAAGAATCTTCTGAAGATGATTCATAGTGGTCAATCGTTGCCTTCGTTGTTCAATGCAGGTTGGACAGGTTGAAAAATATTCCAGATCCCAGACATCGGCGTAGACATGACCAGTCTGAAGTAGGATGCCATAGGCCAGGACTTTTTCGAGGGATATAATGGATGGTCGGGAAAATGCCCCATTGGCTTCCAACCAGTCCATGGCCCCATTCCCTGCTCTTGTCGGGATGATCACACAAGTGGCCACTCCACAATCAAAGGCAAAATCAAGGGTTTTTTTTGCCCAATAGATCCCATCTTGTTCGGAGAGAAAAGGTGGTTTTAATAACGTAAAGGCCCTTGTATTAATCTGATGTCGGTTCAGGAAAGCAACGGCAGACTGAAAGTCCTCCAGATCCATTCCCTTGTTCAATTTGAGCAGGATGTCCGGATGTGCGGTTTCCAGGCCGATAGCAATTTCCAATTGGCCTTTTAGCATTGCTTGAAATTCCAGACATCGTTTATTGATGAGCTTGGGATGACATTCGACAATGACGGTTTCGAAGGGATCCAGCAAAGCGGCAATCTCTGCGTAATCAGCTGGCGGTATGGCTTTGGTATCGAAGAAGTTTCCTGAATTGTACAGCTTGATGTGTCGGGCCGGTGGAAGTCGTTTCAGAGCTAGCGCGATCTGGTGAGGGATGGCCCCGACAGGGGTGCGTTCATCTGTGGTATTCTTCCAGAGGTCACACATGAGACACCGAAATGGACATTCCTTATTGGTCAGAAAGAGGGTAGCAACAGGTTCTACCTTGCCAGAAGCACTGCGTTCATTTTCAACCAGAAAGGCATAAGGCTCCCTGACATCGACCGCATTTTTTGCTGACCGTTGAGATAAAACCCATTGGTCATCCATTGAAAAATCAGGCTTCCGGCTCATACATCCGCTGAAATGCCTGACGATACGTGTTGTCGTTGTCCGGGAAAATGTGATTGAAGGTCTCATGTTCCACAGCCCCGTGCTGGAAGCGCCTCTTGGGAAATACCGGCATATCCATTCCGGTAATGGCTTCCACTCCAGCTGCTACGATCAGTCCCTTTAGATCATAAAGCTTT
>JAHEAU010000118.1 GCA_024642625.1 Lewinellaceae bacterium | reverse complement strand
CAGATACAATTTATTTTCTTAACAATACATGTGATCCTGCCTTGGTCGGGAAAGACACGTTTTTTTTCAACAATCAATTCGGATGTGATAGTCTGATCATCACCCAGACAAATTTGCTTCCATCATCAAGTAAATATGTGCAGGTATATACCTGCGATCCTTTGCAAGCGGGACCAGATACGCTCCATTTCATGAATTACCTGGGATGTGATAGTACGGTCTATATAATGACAACATTTTCTGGGATTTACCAGGAGACAAATCAAGTGCAAATCTGTGGACAAGGGGCTCCATATTCAGATACGCTGACCATCATTTCGGGTCCTTGTGACAGCCTGTTTATTACAGATTATATCTACTCGCCCCTGGACACCATCTGGCAAATGGGCACGACATGCCAGGCTGCACAAGCGGGTATATTTGTCGAGGTATTTCCGGATGTGAATGGTTGTGACAGCACCATTATTACCCAGGTTAATTTGCAATTATCGGATACCACTTTGGTAGAGGGCGTCACCTGCGACAAGGCAAATGAACTTTATACCATCCAGACGTTTGCCAATCAATGGGGTTGCGACAGCACCGTTTGGATATCCATTATTTATATCGGCATTGATACCCAGTTTGTCCAGAAAACCAGTTGCGATCCGGCTCAGGTCGGCATCATGACCCAGACGATTCCCGGTCCATTTTGCGATACAGTTCGCATGACGGAAACGACCTGGGTGGCATTTACAGAAAGTCGGGATACCATCACCTTGTGCCAGTCAATCGGACCGGCATCGGATACCTTATTCCTCACCAATCAATCCGGCTGTGACAGCCTGGTGATCCGGAAATATATGTACACCAATTTATCTGCCGAGATTGATATTGATCCCGAGCGATGTGCGGGAGATGCGGATGGTCAATTGATGGTGACTCAAGTTCTAGGTGGCAATCCACCTTTTGCATATCGATTGGGGAATGGGGCCTGGCAAACCGGGACAATATTTTCGAATCTTTTGCCGGGTACGTATTCTGTTGAGATCATTGATAGAAATGATTGCACCCTGACGTTGTCAGGTCTTGTTGTTTCTGCAGGCAGTATTCTGACACTGGATGCGGGACCTGACCGAGAGGCCTCGGTTGGTGATTTGGTCAATTTATCAGTGCAATCCAATCTTTCACTTCAGCAGGTGCAGTGGGTGGCAAAAGACGGATTGACCTGTCCGACATGCCCAACTTCACAACTCGGGCCATTGACCGAATCGCAAACTGTCCTGGTAGATGGGTGGAGTGTGGATGGTTGCCCAGGAAGTGATCAGCTAGACATTCTGGTCAAATCTCGTGTACACATATTTATCCCGAACAGCTTCTCGCCAAATGATGATGGGATCAATGATTTGTTTACGGTGTATTCAGACGAAGATGGACTCATCATTAGAAATTTGTCCATTTTCGATCGTTGGGGCAACGCTTTGTATCATCAAGGGGCTCTACCTGTGAATGATCCTTCCCAAGGGTGGAATGGTCATTTTCGAGGAGAGCGAATGGACCCGGGTGTTTACATCTATGTTATTGAGCTTCTCCTTCCGGACGGCAAAATTCAAATATCCAAAGGTGATGTGACTGTCCTGCATTAGTTGAAGGTAGTGTCAAGTTCTTCTTATCTTGGTGCAGGTTGTTGACAATGAATGGGATTGGCAGTCCCTTTTTCTTTCCCTTTGAGCATATAATCGGATTGCTGACATAGAAGTAGAAAGCTCACTTCATTGTTGGTTTATCCGGATCAGTATTTAATGAATGAAGTCCTTGAGTTTTTCGGGGAAGATTCAGAAAATAAATTCGAACAACAGATCATGCATACCAACAGGATGCTAATACAAGTGACTATGAAGCGTGGATTTTTACTTTGTTTATTGGGATTGTTCTGCTTGCCATTGATGGCACAGGAAATCTGTGACAATGGATATGATGACGATGGAGACGGTTTGGTGGATATCTATGATCCCGATTGTATTTGTAATGGTATCGTAACTATTGGTCCTTTGGAGGATGTGGTACCCAATCCGGACTTCGAGGAGATGTTGTGTTGTCCTTCTTCCTTCAGCCAGATGAATTGCGTTGATGGATGGCAACAAGGCACAAGTGCAACGACAGATTACCTCAATACCTGTAATTTCGTTATGCCGGCCGTTATTGCGGCAGGTTTAGTGCCTTTCCCTTCTGGTGAGGGTTGTGTTGGTGCGATTTTTTCAAATTCCTGGCAAGAGTTACTGGCTGCCTGCTTGCTGCAACCTCTCGATGCAGGTACCCAATACACTGTTTCATTTCAAATCGCTTCAGTCCCTGTAACCAACCAGGGAGATGTCTGTAATAATGGAATTCCATTTTATGATCCGGTGATGTTGACTTTGTATGGAAGTTCAGGCTGTAATATTCCTGTCAGTACGACTGGATGTCCACCATCAGCTGACCCTTCCTGGTTTGTTTTGGGAACAGTACTCTATACGCCACTAGCAGCCTGGGATCAGGTCTCCATCACATTTACCCCACCAGTTGATATCGGGGGGTTCATGATAGGTGGGCCTTGTAACTTGCCTGCGGGGTACAGTGGGTCACCATGTTATGCATATTTTGTCTTTGACGACATTGAGTTGGTTGGAGGATATAATATTTTTGAATTGGACGTATATGATATCGGTTTGCCTTGTGATCTTGATTACCTGCTGTTTGCTGAAGTGGATCATCCTGGGCCAGGAACCTGGCAGTGGTATTTTAATGGTGCGGCCATTCCCGGCCAAAACGATTTTGAATTCCAGATCGCAAATAATAATTATCAATCAGGGATGTATGCAGTGACTTACTCAACCCCGGATGGTTGTGTGATGGACAGCATCTATGTGAATGTACCACCAAAGGATACAATCACAGAGGAAGTCTTTTTCTGCCCCGGGTCTGAAGTTGATTGCGCTGGCGAAACCTTTTTTAATCCTGGGTTATATGAGGTTCATTTAACAACGGATATCGGCTGTGATAGTGTGGTCATGTGTCAAGTCACTGAATATGTACTTCCTCCTGTTACGGAATTATCTATCGACACATGTGGACCAGTTGAGATTAAAGTTTGTGGTGAATTATTTTATCAGACTGGGTTATATCAAATCAATTGCTTTGATTGGCGTGGTTGCGATAGTGTCATTATGCTTGACTTGCGTGTGATGGACCCTGTAGCGATTATCGACCCGCCGGGATTACTGGATTGTGGACCTAATGCGGATGTCGTATTGGATGGGGCATCTTCAACCTATAATAACCTTCCAGGCGGTACGACAACATATGAATGGACAGGCCCGATTAATGGCATTGATGGAGCCACAGATGAACCATTTGCATTTGTCACGAAAACAGGAAAGTATTGTCTGACTATCTCACATGAGAGCAATGGTGTAATCTGCACAGATTCAGCGTGTGTCATTGTGAAAAGTGCAGCAGCAGTGCCTTTTGCGCCTATCTTGACCGGTGAGCCGGATGTATGTCTTGGCGATACAGTCATTATTACACCTTCTCCTGGTGGAGGTGCACCATTAACCGGGTATTCATGGAATTTTGACGTCAATCTGAATGCGATTATCGTCAATGATATGTATGTCCAATATGTGCCATCAGGGCCGGGTAGTGCATCCTTCTGTGCCGTCGCTTATAATGAATGTGGAGAATCAGATACCACCTGTTTCATTGTAAATACTCACCTGGCCGATACGATTCAGATTGATGCCCTAACCTGCGACCCTGCACAAGCCGGAATCAGTACTCAATTGTTGACCAATCAATTTGGATGCGACAGCTTGATTATCACTGATCGGACACTGGTCCCCGAGATTATTGTCAACCTGAATAGCACGACTTGTGACCCTTTGGTGGCAGGAGTAGATACAGTCACTTACCAGACGAGTTTTGGATGTGACAGTCTGGTTATTTCTACTCGAACCCTGTTACCATCAAGTCAAACAAATACCTTCTTGAAAACCTGTAATCCGGCTCAAGTAGGTATTGATTCGATATGGTTGCAAAACCAATTTGGATGTGACAGCCTGGCGATCACAAAAACTGATCTACTTCCATCTCATACCATAAATCAGACGTTCTATACCTGTGACCCAGCGCAAGCTGGATTGGATACGATGTACCTGACCAACCAGTATGGGTGCGATAGTACATTATATATTGAACGGATTTTCTCAGGGAATTATCAGGAAACCAATATTGCCAAAATATGCGGTTCCGGAGCAAACTACGTGGATACACTCACGGTCACGAATGGTCCGTGTGACAGCTTGTTTATCACGAATTACATTTACATCCCATTGGATACGACCTGGTTGTCTTTCAAGACTTGCGATCCTTCAATGGCCGGTGTAAATGTTACAATCCTGCCAGCGTTTACCGGTTGCGATAGTACTGTTATTGCCCAGACTTCTCTCTTGCCCTCAGACGTAACAGATGTCAAAGGAGTGACTTGTGTATTGGCTGAAGAGCTTTATGATACCCTGACCTTGCAAAATCAATACGGTTGTGACAGTATCGTTACAATTGCTATTCAATATGTGGGAGTGGATACGCAATTTGTCCAAAAAACCAGTTGTGATCAATTCAGTGCAGGAATAGTTGTCGACGTTCTTCCGGGTCAATTTTGTGACACCATTCGAGTGACACAAACGGACTTTATTCCGTCAAGTCAAAGTTTGGAAACAGTAAAAATTTGTGCGGCATCAGGACCCACTAGGGATACGTTGATATTGCAGAATAGCGTGGGGTGCGACAGCTTGCGGATACGCGAATATGAATATATTGATTTGAGTACAGATCTGGAAGTAATAGCAGAACGATGCGCCGGCGACAATGACGGTGAGATCCGAATTATTGACCTCACGGGTGGAGATACACCTTACGAATATCGATTGGGCAATGGCACCTGGCAAAGTGGTGATACATTTGAAAATCTTTCGCCAGGTGATTATTCGGTTACCGTCCGAGATGCAAATGGCTGTACGCAGACCTTGACTGGCTTGATTGTCGTTAAAGGACTGACCCTCACAATGGATGCTGGATATGATCAAATCGCATTCCGTGGAGACACCGTCAAATTAGCTGTTCAATCGAATTTTAATCTGGCTTTTCTGCAATGGAGTGCCCCAGACCCAATGACATGTCCGACCTGTGTGACTACGACTCTGGGACCATTGACTAAGTCACAGCTTGTGACAGTGACAGGTGAGACAGAGGATGGTTGTATCGCTAGTGATGATGTCTACATCGATATGAAGGTTCGTGTCGAGGTTTACATTCCAAACAGCTTTACACCAAATGGTGACGGCATTAACGATGTCTTTTCTGTGTATGGCAATGATCAGGTGATTATTGTACGGAATCTGGCCATTTTTGATCGTTGGGGCAATGGACTCTACTCTCGAAGCGACTTACCGATCAATGATCCTTCCGAAGGATGGAACGGATACTTCCGTGACGATTTGATGGACCCGGGGGTATATGTATATGTTGTCGAAGTGGAACTATTGAATGGAGATATTCGACTGTATAAAGGCGATGTGACTCTTGTGAGATAATGACTAGATGTTTTTTTTACCACCGCCCGAATACCCTTCATTTCCAGAAGGGTATTCGGGCGGTGGTAATTAGAACGCCCAATATTCTTTTTTTTTGGAGCTTAAAACTGATGATTGGGGCTTTCCTGATCTTGTTTTCAACTGGATTGTTCAGCCAGGAAATTTGTGATAATGGGATCGATGATGATGGCGATGGGATGGTCGACATTTATGATCCAGATTGTGAGTGTACCGGAGTCAACACACTTTCTGATCTGACCTCTTATATTCCGAATCCAGATTTTGAGTCTATGTCATGTTGCCCACAGTCAGTCAGTGACATGGATTGTTGTGATGGTTGGGTACAAGGAACAGCAGCAACAGTAGACTACCTGAATACCTGTGGTTTTGTGATGCCTGCAGTAATTACTGCAGGCCTTGTTCCTTTTCCCTCCGGGAATGGAGCAGTGGGAGGCTATTTCTACGAAGGATGGCGTGAATACCCGGGCGTATGTTTGAATAATTCGCTTCAGGCAGGCGTGACCTACACCATGTATTTTCAGATTGGTGCCACGGCCATTGGTGGAAATTGTGACCCATTCAACATGAGTTATCCACCTGTAAATGTCACCTTGTTTGGAAATCCCAACTGTGTTTTTCCTGTTGGCACTTCTGACTGTCCAACGTTTGGGGATCCGACATGGATAGAATTGGGACACGTTGAATACACTCCCGTCGCTGCATGGACCCAAGTGGAAATCACCTTTACACCTTCTGCGGATATGAACGGAATCATGGTTGGTGCTCCCTGTAATTTTCCCAATGGATACGAAGGTGCCCCCTGTTTCGCTTATATCGTTTATGATGATTTTACGCTTTTTGGAGGAGTTGAATTAGCAGAAATTGAATTGATTGATTTTGGATTGCCCTGTGCAAGTGATTACACGCTACTCGCCAGTATAATGCATTTGGGAGGCGTTTGGCAATGGTATTTCAATGGCGTTGCTCTTGTCGGTGAAAATGATGACGAGTTAATGATAGCGAACAATAATTTCCAGTCGGGCGTATATACGGTTACATATTCGATTCCCGATGGCTGTGTCATGGATAGCATTGAAGTCTTCATTCCGACAAAAGAGACAACAGAAGAGTACGTATTTGTGTGTCCCGGTGATGCAGTTGATTGTGCAGGTGAAAGCTTTTCAATCCCGGGTGTTTATGAGGTGACACTCATTGGCCCCAGTGGATGTGACAGTATTGTCTCGTGTGTTGTCGAAGAATATGATTTGCCGCCGATTACTGTACTGGTTATTGATACGTGTGGGCCAGCCGTAATCGAAGTGTGCAATGAATATTTTTATGAGACCGGAAATTATGAAATCCATTGTGGTGATTGGCGGGGATGCGACAGTGTGATCATGTTGGACTTGAGGGTCCTTGAGCCTGAGGCCGCCATAGTGCCTCCCGGATTGCTTGATTGTGATCCATCTGCGGAAGTTGTATTGAATGGTGATGCCTCAAGTATTAATCAGGTTTTGGGTGGCTCGACGCAATATTTATGGGAGGGTCCTTCTGATGGATTCAACGGACCGATCGATGAGTCTATCACCGTGGTGAATAAGCCAGGAAAATATTGCCTGACCGTGATTCATGAATCAAATGGTGTGATTTGCATGGATAGTACATGTGTCATTGTCAAGTCCTCATCAGAGCTTCCGGGTACACCGTTGATTCTTGGCGATGTAAACCTCTGTCTCGGAGATACAGCTCTTCTCACGCCTGTAGCAGGTGGCGTTGCACCACTGACTGGATATGAATGGACGTTTGACCTATCATTGAATGCCGTCATATTGGCATCAGATAAATTGCGATTTGTTCCCGCAAAATCAGGCATGGATAAATTCTGTCTGTCAGCATTCAATGAGTGTGGACATTCAGATTCGACGTGCATCATTGTTTCAACAGGAGTAAGGGATACGACATTTACTCAACTGCAAACCTGCGATCTGGCAATGGCCGGAATGGATACGATATTGTGGCAAAATCAAGGTGGATGTGACAGTCTGGTTATCACAGAGCGAACTCTGGTTCAAGCCATCACGACGAATTTTTCCTCAACCACTTGTGATCCTCTTCAAGCAGGTGTAGATACAACAGTCTATCAAACCAATATGGGTTGTGATAGTCTGGTCATTTTTACCAGGATTTTATTGCCTTCCAGCCAAAGCAATCATCTGCTAAAGACCTGCGACCCGACAAAAGTTGGTATCGATTCGATCTGGCTTCAAAATCAATATGGGTGCGACAGTCTGGTGATCACGACAACAAGTTTGCTACCCTCGCAACAGACCAATCAGACATTTACAACCTGTGATCCGGCACAGGCGGGATTGGATACCCTTTACCTGACCAACCAATACGGTTGCGACAGTATCCTGTATATCGAACGGATTTATACAGGTAATTACCAGGAATTTACCCAGAATTTGATCTGTGGAGCAGGTTTAAATTATAAGGATACACTGCTCGTCACCAGCGGTCCGTGTGACAGTTTGTTTATCACCAATCACACCTTTGTACCACTCGATACAACCTGGCTGTCAGCCTCCACGTGCAACACTTCCCAGTCAGGAGTGACAGTTGCAGTTCAACCTTCCTACCTGGGATGCGACAGTACAATTATTACCACAACCAGTCTCTTGCCGTCGGATACGACCCTGGTTTCAGGTATCACCTGTGATCCGGCAGGAGCGATATATACTGTCTCCATATTGCCGAATCAATACGGATGCGACAGTGTGGTGACTACGGACATTAAATACGTCGGGATTGACACGCTTTACGTTGAAAAAACGACATGCGAACCCGCTCAGATCGGTTCGATAGTGAGTATTTTGCCCGGTGTGGATTGCGATACGGTGCTCGTAACGGAAACCGTGTATTTGCCGTTTACCCAAAGCGAGGAGACGATTATTCTGTGTGGTCAATCGGGTATTTTATCGGATACAATCACCCTGCAAAATTCAGCTGGCTGCGATAGCCTGGCCATTCGGTATTATAAGTATGCGAGCATAACGACCCAGGTCGATATCGAAGGTGAAACCTGCGCCGGCGATCAGGATGGCCAGATCGCTATCTCTGCAGTGTCAGGAAGTTACTCGCCATATGAGGTCAAACTGAATTCAGGTAGCTGGCAATCCGCCTTCCATTTTGACGATTTGGCACCCGGACAATACACTTTGTTTGTCCGTAATGGTGTCGGTTGTCTGGATACGCTTTCGGGGCTGGTCGTCAGCCAAGGTGCATCGTTGTCAATAGATGCCGGACCGGATCGCATATCCAGGCAAGGAATCTTCATTGATTTGTCTGTTCAAACAACACAGAGCCTGGCTCAGGTACAATGGACAGCTACGGATCCACTCTCCTGCCCGTCTTGTCTGCAGACCATCTTGGGTCCGTTGACCGGAAATCAAACGGTGGTTGTAACTGGCTGGACTGTCGAAGGCTGTTTCGATACAGATGCGCTGGAGGTGATCGTTAAGCCCGCGATAGATGTCTTTATTCCGAACAGTTTTACGCCGAACGGAGACGGCATTAATGACGTCTTTTCCATCTACGGAAATGATCAAATATTAAGCATCCGCAATCTCGCCATTTTTGATCGCTGGGGCAATGCTCTCTATTCCCGTTCTGATCTTCCCATCAATGACCCATCTGCAGGATGGGATGGCACTTACCGTGATGATCTCATGGACCCAGGGGTGTATATCTATGTGGTAGAAGTAGAGTTGATCGATGGAACTTTCCGATTGTACAAAGGGGATGTTACATTGACCAGGTAGGAGGTTATGCTTGCCCGCCGAAGCCTTAGCCCCGAGTACTCGGGGGAGGGAGGTTATGAGTTTGGAGGGGTTTATTGGTTTATTCGTTTATGAGTTAATGCCATCGGTAGTCAAGTATTTGTTTATATAGAGATCGTCGCCAAAGGAGGGCATTTTTGGTTATGGAGTTGAGGGGTTATGGAGCGAGTTTATTCGGTTATGAGTTTATTCGTTTATGCACTTAATTCTTTAATCCAATGCCGAAATAAGCAAAGGAGAACCTCTTTTGATAGTTGAAAAAATCCTTGTCATCCGAGTCATCCGTGATTCTGACAAAAGAATGCCAGAATATTTTTCTCGCCCCGACCTCGGGTCCTTAGGGGAGATGCCGGCAAGCCTTTCCATTCTCTGGTGGAAGGCGATGCCGGACATGAAATACGGATGTAAGAAAGCCTTGGCAGAATCGCAAAAGTAAAAATCTGCACTTTTTACATCTAGCAGTGCAAATAAAATAGTGCAATTCGGCCAAGCGTTTTGCGATTATTAATCTGAATCAGGACAAGAATTGCGCAGCTACATGAGCTGGAAACCAGGTGTTCAACTCATGAATTAACAATCCATCAGCAGATTGCTTATCTTAGGCTTCTTGTCCAAGGTCAATAGGTCATGCGTCTATTCTTCATGTACTTGATGATTTGTTGTAGCGGGTTGACACTCGTTGGTCAGGAAGTTTGCGACAATGGGATTGATGATGACGGAAATGGCCTGATCGACTTGAATGATCCCGCTTGTCCGTGTGATGGAATTTTCATTCCTGCAGATGTCACAGACAAAATTCCGAATGCATCCTTTGAGAATTTCAATTGCTGCCCTGATGGCCCATCCCAGATGGACTGCACCAAAGGATGGATTCAGGCCACATCCGGGACGTCGGATTATTTTAATACATGCGGTTATCTGTTCGTGCCCATGGTGGAGGCCGGTCTGGTTCCCTTTCCGGACGGCGATGGATGTTCTGGAACCATCTATTCGGATAGTTGGAAGGAATATATTGCTGCTTGTCTGACGGCACCTTTGCTGGCCGGTAAAAAATATGATCTAAG
>JAHEAU010000353.1 GCA_024642625.1 Lewinellaceae bacterium | reverse complement strand
CCACAGAAACTTTTTTACTCAATGGCCTATTTGAACTTGGGATTCGTGTTACTGATTATTTTGATACTAGCCTGTTGGAAATGGTGGTAATTCTGATCTTTATGATGTGTTCATGGGATTGTTGATGTTCTATAAATCATCAATATAGCTCAAAAGCCCCCGGTCCGGAGATCGAGGGCTTTTTCTTAGATTGCAGGATCTGTATGAAAGTCAGATATTGGCACTTTTGTATCAGGGAGATTGAGGAGTACAATTTTTGAGACAACACCTTTGGATTTTTTTATACAGCAAAATTATCTACACAGTAGTTAATGAAAACCCTGGTTGTCCGTGAAACACTTTTCCGGCTAGGGTAGACTAAATTTACTTGCTGTTCTGGCATTGGAAAATCTGGTAGTAGCTCAACCAATTCTCCGTTTTCTATCAATTCTTTGCAGAAAAAAGGTGGTAACTCGGTAATGCATTTTCCATTAAGTGCCAGATAGCGCATGTGCAAATAGTCGTTTGCACGTAGAAATGGATAAATAGTTAAGCTTTCTTTGCCCAAGGTCCATACAATCACATCATTTTTCTGACTCCATGCCGCACAGTTGAATTTCAGAATTTCTTTTGGCTTTTGAATTGATGCGTTTTTAACAAATTCTGGCGATGCGACAAGTCGATGACGATAGGTCATCAGCAATCTGGCGACCGCTGACTGGCTGGCAACTTCACCAATGCGTAAGGCAATATCAATTCCGTCTTCAATGAAGTCTAAACGCCGTTCACTGACAAAAAGATCGATGTCGATATTGGTGTGTAACGTCTGGAATTTGTCCAGCAGTGCCCACATCGGCTCAAAGCTTGGCGGCATGGAGATCCGCAACCGGCCTCGCAGGTGATGTTCATTTTCTGAAAGCGCGAGCAATCCCGCATCCATCTCTTCCACACCTCGGGATACGAACTCATAAAGTGTGGCGCCTGCGTCAGTCAGTCGCAGTTTTCGCGTGGAACGTTCTAGCAGTCGAACGTTCAGCGATGACTCGAGCTCGGCAACCCTGCGACTCACCGTAGCGACAGGGATTCCCATAAATTTGGCCGCAGCCGAAAAACTGCCTTTTGCTGCCACAAAAGCAAAGATCCTGGCCGAGTTTAAATTCATGACATCCTCTCTCAGATTATCCAGCCCATCAATTTCTCAAAATTGAGAAAGTCAATCCCAATAATATCACCTAATTTTTATTTTTGGTCTGCTATATAGTTTATAAACCGAGTGAATCGAGGAAATAACGAAGGCTAAACAAGTATTTGAGAGTAACGCCGGACTTAAGGAGGTCTAACTATGAAAATTGTCATCTCAGGTTCGACTGGAAATATTGGAAAGCAACTGGTCTCCATGCTTGATTTCAAAGAGCACGACTACTTTTTAATTACCCGAGATAAAAACAAACTGTCCAGCCTTGAAGATTCAGGCGCAACGCTTGCTGAAGGATCCTTATTCGACAAAGAATTTTTGACTCAAATTCTGTCGGATGCCGATGCTTATTTTTTCCTGCCTCCTCCGAACTTCCAGTCACAAAATATGATTGAGGAATATCGTCAGTTGGCTGAGGTTTCGAAAAATGCCGCGAGGGCTGCAAGAGTTCGCCGGATATTGCACCTCTCAACCTTGGGTGGCCATTTAAACAGGAAAGAAACCGGTCTGATTCAAGGCCAATCCCTGGCAGAGAACATCATCAAGGACGGAGCAAAGAATGTCCTTCACTTAAGATGTGGATTCTTTTTGGAAAACTATTTTGGCTCCCTGCAAACCATCAAGGATCAAGGGGCTATTTATCTTCCCGTCAGGGGTTCCAGCACCTATGAGTTTGTGACAACCGCAGACATTGCGAAAAATGCCTATGACTTGCTTCACTCCACATCCTGGAGTGGGCATGAGGTTATTGAACTCCACGGTACGGAAACCCTCAGTTTTGACGAAGTCGCAAAGCAGATTGGTCAAGGGCTGCAGCGAGAAGTTCAGCACGTTGCTGTCCCCAAGGAAGCAGCGGTAGATGCTTTGGCATCCATGGGCATGAGCCCAAGTTATGCCAACGATTTGGCTGATTTGCTCGTCTCCATTGATACCGGTTTGCTGAAACCTGAATTTAGAAGGGGCGATGCGAACGTTCGAATCAGCAAAACTACGCCCAAAGAATTTGCAGAAAACCTCTTGTCCAACGCAATCCATTAGTTCATGGACAGCTTGGATGCGAAGCATGAAAACAATGAAAGAAATGGCTTCAACACTGGCATTTGGCTTCGTTCAACCGAAAAAAAAGCGATAAGGAGAAAAGAAGATGAGCGAAGAAATCCGAACTCTGCTACAGACCTATCAGCGCAGCCTGAACGAAAGCAATGTGGATCTGGTCAAAAAGGTATACGCTGAAGATGCAATTTTTATCGGCCAACCATTTCCCACCGCGACAGGTGCAGATGAAATTATCGCGCTCTATGAAGACTTCCTGTCAAAACTCGATTTCAATATTGAGTTCGAGATTCTCGAAGTTGAACTGGGCGACAAGCTTGGCTTTGTGCGTACTCGGTCTCACGGAACCATTGTGCCAAAAGGCGAGTCGCCCAAAGGTTCGGAAGGTAACCGGGAGGTATTCGTGGTGAAGAAGATCGATGGGGCATGGAAGTTTTATCGCTACATCTTCAATGCCGAGGTGTAACCTGTCCTGAGGGTCATTGAGCAGTCTGAATAGAGTAGGCGTCCCGTCGTGCTAAGCCTTTGATGCACCGGGGAGACTGGGCACTTAATTCACCCGACAGTCATTCCTTTAAATCACAAAATCTAGAATGTTCATCAGCCCAACCTGAAATCAATAGG
>JAHEAU010000352.1 GCA_024642625.1 Lewinellaceae bacterium | reverse complement strand
ATGGTTCGCTTGTGGTAGAATTTATCAATCAATCCACGAGTGAAAATGAAATTATTTCCTATCACTGGAACTTTGGGGATGGACATACCAGTGATGATCCAAATCCTACACACGAATACAATGAGCCCGGGACTTATTTAGTTTGTCTGCGTATTGAAGACAATACAGGCTGTGTCAGTGAAGTTTGCCATGAAGTCGTGGTGGGGCCTCAATCCGGATGTCATGCGCAGTTTGAATGGGAACAAATAGATGGTACGTACAATATTCATTTCATCAATCATTCGACCAGCGAACATGATATCATTTCATATCTCTGGACGTTTGGCGACGGACATCAGGGGGATGGACAAAACCCAACCCACGAATATGACGGACCGGGTGTTTACCTGGTATGTCTGAGAATTGAAGACAACACCGGTTGTGTCAGTGAAATCTGTCACGAAGTCGTGATTGAAGAAATTCAATCCGGATGTCACGCGCAGTTCGAGTGGATTATCATGGATGGTTCGCTTGTGGTAGAATTTATCAATCAATCCACGAGTGAAAATGAAATTATTTCCTATCACTGGAACTTTGGGGATGGACATACCAGTGATGATCCAAATCCTACGCATGAATACAGTGAACCTGGAGGCTATCTGGTTTGTCTGAGAATTGAAGACAACACCGGTTGTGTCAGTGAAGTTTGCCATGATTTTTATCTCCATGGGCCTGAGGAATGTGAAGCGCATTTCAATTTTGAAATTGATGATGAGGATATAGTTCATTTCAATAACACCTCAACCGGTGGTTCAGACAACACTACCTGGCTATGGGATTTCGGAGATGGGCAAACTTCGACAGAAGAAAATCCGGTCCATGAATATGATGAACCAGGAATTTATACTATTTGTCTGACCATGATGGATGATTCAACAGACTGTGTTGATGATTTCTGTCTGACACTGGTGTATCAGATGGCGTGGGAGGATCTGCATCAGGATGCATTCTCTGAGGAGAAAACATCCACGGCTGCCTCTAGTTCGCTTGATAAACCAATCGTTATCCATGCGTATACTAATCCGGTTTCTGATCATCTTTTAGTACAATATGAAACCAAACAGGAATGCAGTCTGCGATTTGATTTGTATGATTTAACCGGATATAAGGTGCTTTCGAGCACCGTAAAAGGACAGCTGACGGGTTCACATCAGGAAATGATTGATGTGGGTTTTGTACATCCGGGAATGTATATTCTTACTATAACCACAGAAGAGTCATTAAACACCATGAGAATATCTGTTTCCAGGTAATCCTTTTTAAAAGGATTGGAAATCTGGTTGAGATCTCATTTTTGTAGGAAAGAATAAGCCCCGATCATGGGGCTTTTCTTTTTATTTGTCTCTGGTGCGGATTGTTTCGGATACTTCAATACCCTTAATCTATTCGAAAACCGTTTGGCAATTGACTGAAAACCATGATTTTGCATTGATCGGGAAGAAGAGGAATTAAAAAATCAATTCTCTTTAGTATCATTGCCGTCCATGGAGAGTAGAATTATTGGCCGATATGATGGTGAGGAAAAGGGCCCTCTTTTAATCTGTCTTGCCGGAGTTCACGGTAACGAGCCTGCCGGATTAATGGCCATAGATGAAATCTTTCGATTATTATCCATTGAAAAAGATTTCAATCCGGGTTTTTCATATAAAGGAAGATTTGTAGGTATCCGTGGCAACCTTCCCGCGATTCACTTAAAGCAACGGTTTATTGAACGTGATTTAAATCGCATGCTGCTTCAAAGAGAACAGGAAAGAATACTGTCTCAAACAGAAGACACCTGGAGTGCTGAGGATCGGCAAAGCATTGAACTGGTAGAAGCCATAGAGGCAGAGATGGCTGATTACCATCCCGAGACGACATTGATTCTGGATTTGCATACCACCACCGCCAATGGCGGAATCTTTACCATTGCGGCCACAGATCCAATGAGTAGCAGACTGGCAAAGGGGCTTCATGCCCCGGTGATTTTAGGATTTGAAAAAGACCTTGAAGGCACTACACTTTATTTTTTTAATAAACCCGAACAGAAAAAATATTGCATAGTCTTTGAAGCCGGGCAACACAATGATCATGAAAGTGTACATCGAACTGCAGCTGCTATAGTGAATTGTATGCGATCGATTGGTTCAGTAGACTCTCGTGATGTAGATCATCGGCATGATGGCATCCTGATCAATATGTCTAAAGGATTACCTAAGGTCACTGAACTAATATATCACTATAAAATAAAACCGGATGAAAAGTTTACCATGCTTCCCGGCTTTATCAATTTTCAATCTTTGAAGAAAGGGGATGTATTGGCGGAGAACCAACATGGACCTATCACAGCGCCTGTAGATGGATTAATGCTAATGCCAAAATATCAACCCCAGGGTGACGATGGATTTTTTATCGTAAAAGTGTTGGAGTAATTAATCCCCTATATCACAGTTACCATAAATATTTAAGAGGCCTGTATTGCGCAGCGTATTTGCACTTGAGCCTGTTTCTCTTTGCAGGATGCAATCCCTTAAAGTCAATGTGCCCAGATTGTCAATGGCGCTACCATTGGAGGCATAGCCGCCAATGAATGTCAGATTCTGAATTTCGATAGAATTACCTGCCAGGACTTTTAGAACACGATTGATTCCATTTGCTTCAACAGTTATATTACTTCCGGCGGCAGGCATCCAGAGCCAGTTACCCAGCACCTCAATCTGACCTGCTGTGACCTGCAATGTCTACCATTGAGCGAACTGGCGAATAAGACTTCTTCTCCGTTATCAACACATCCAGCCACATTGCGAAGCGTTCCATTGCCTGAATCGTCCAATGTGC
>JAHEAU010000117.1 GCA_024642625.1 Lewinellaceae bacterium | reverse complement strand
GAGCGCTGGGTGGAGCGGCTGGTGGTGGAGTGAGTCAATTCCTGGTTCCTGCATTCCAAGTTCCTTGTTGTTTTCGGGCCAAAGACTCATTTATAACGCCTGGCAGCCTGGTCGCCCCGAGTGCCCGGAGAGCCTTTTCGTTTGTTCAAGGTTTAAAGTGGGAGGGAGAGATTTCTGATTCCTTTGTTCCAAGTTCCAGGTTGACTTCGGGTCAAACACCCGGTTCTAACGTTTGACAGTTCAATGTTCAATGACTCGCCTTGCGGCTCGTCTGTTTTAGGTTCAAGGTGGGGATTTATACTTCTGACTTCGACTTTGATTTATTAAAATCACAAAGTCTCGAGGTCACAAAGTCTCCTTTTCGGTCCTAGGTACTCGGCCCTTTTTCGAAATAACCCAATAACCCAATAACGAAATAACGCCTCATCTCTCATCTCTCATTCCTCATACCTGATCCCTCATCCCTGATTCCTCATCCCTTCCTTCTAGTCTTACAATTTCTCCAGATCCGTTCTGGTCAATTTACTTTCTGCATCACCAGTATTCAATGTGGTCGCTGGCTCAAAAAGCATGATGGAAACTTCCTCTTGAGCTATGGGTCGGTGTTCGACGCCCCTTGGAACGATTAGAAATTCACCTGTTGTTAGATGGACCGTTCGGTCCCTGAATTCCATGTCAAACTCACCTGCTAGAACCAGAAATAGTTCATCCTCTTCTGCATGGCTGTGCCAGACAAATTCGCCTTTCAACTTCGCCAGTTTGACGTGCTGACCATTCAGTTCGCCCACGATGCGGGGGTTCCAGTGGTCATGAAACAGGTTGAGTTTTTCACGGATATTGATTTTGTTCATGATTGCAGATTGATGAGGGGAGGAATTGCTGGTTAAGATAGGTCTACTGGTTTGAACGCTTTTCGCTTTTCGGAATTCGCTGTTCGCTTGAGTCCTAAATAACCAGAGCTGCATCCAGATGGAGGAGGTAAAGGGCGAAGGGTAAAAGGCAAAGGCCCTGAAATACAAATTCAGACAAATGCGAAACTCAAGCTCCTTCTCCTTGCAAGGAGAAGGCGGGGCCCAGACGATGGCCCTTACTGGGCCATGTCTGGATCCGGACCCCCGAGTACTCGGGGCGTCCGGGGATGAGGTTAGCACGTCAGTTCGCAGTTTACCCCCCCCAAGAGTACTCGGGTCGGGCTACGCCCCGAGTACTCGGGGCCTTTCGCCTTTCGCGGTTTGCTTTTCGCTTGAGTTGTCTAGAGGATTTACGCTTCATTTACTTTGTCCAAATTTTAAGCATTAGGCTCCCTTCTCCTTGGAAAGGAGAAGGGCTGGGCCCAGACGATGGCCCTTTTGGCCATGTCTGGATCCGGACCCCCGAGTGCTCGGGGCGTCCGGGGATGAGGTTAGCACCACTTCCGACAGTATCAGAAGGCTTCATGTTATTCGTCCACGGCGACTAAAGTCACCGCTACAAAACGCTGACATTGACAACCAACTTTCCGGTCGTCACTGTCACTTCATGTCTTGGCTCTACGTTCTGTTCTTCCAGGTTCAAGAGCCATATCATCCGTCTTCGGGATTACACTCTAGATGCGGCAGCTAAAGCAGCCGTTACAAAACCATCAGGAAGCCCTCGAAATAACGCAATAACTCAATAACGAAATAACGCTTGAAGCTGAAATCACAAATGACAAAAAACAAATTTCAAATAAATTCGAAATTCAAATAACCAAAGATGAAGTTCCTTGCACTCGGTCTATGAGTCCGGTTGTCTCAAACTCCCAAACTTTCCAACTTTCAAACAGCCAAACATTCGGCAGTTTGATAGTTTGTGCTGCGCTTCGCTACGCAGTTTGGGCCCCCCCGAGCACTCGGGGTCGGGGCTGTTTGAATGTCCTCCAAAAGTCACACAGTCTCAGAGTCCCAATGTCTCCCAGTCCCAAAGTCTCTAAGTCCCACAGTCTCACAGTCTCTGCGTCTCTGAGTCCCTTCGTCCCTCAGTCACTTCGTCTCTCAGTCTCTACGTCCCAGAGTCCCCCCTCTCATAACCTCCTTGACTCATAACTGCCCCAACTTCCCTTGTTGTTCCCAGAAAAAAATCCGACCTTTGCATCGGATTTTGAGTCAGGTGGCTGAAGTCAGCACTTCTTCTTTGTTGTAGATTTTTGATCATCAGCAAGTTAGAGGTGGAAAATGGCTTTTATACGCCTGTTTTTTTCGCTCATTCAGCGTACAAAAACCCCTTGGATAGCGCCCTTTGCCGGGACAATCCGTCCAGGCGAAATGGTTTTTTCACCTTCTGGTCTGTCCAAAAGGGCTAAATGTTGACGAAAAGACTGAAATTTTACTCCGCCAAATGAGGTCGGATTAGGTTTTCGGAACAGTTGGAATCTGACCTTATTGTTGAACATTACAATTGAATTATATGCTCATAGTAGAAGTAAAAGACAGCGAACAACTTAGCAATGCGCTCAAGCGCCTCCGCCGGAAAGTGCGTGACACCAAGCTGATTCAGGAGCTGCGTCGTCGCAAGCATTTCACCAAGCCATCCATCACTCGCCGGACCGAGATGTTGAAGGCTGTTTATATCGAACAGAAGAACGGCTAAACCGTTTTTGTCTGCTGCCTTCGGGCTGAGTCCCACTCGCTGAGCAATTTCAGGGGTGGTTTGGTGTAAGTAGCTCTATCATTCTGGTGGAGCTTACCTGGTTTTGCCAGCGTACATCACCTTGTACAGGATGCTGCCCAATAGCATCCTTCTTCTCCCAAAACCCACGAATCAAGTGGACCTCTTGTCTTGAGGATATCCTATTGTCATCCACCATATCGGGATGGCAAGCCCTGCATTTGACTGCTCTTCGATGAGAAATTTAGGCTCAATCTCTCGAAGCGTGAACTCCTAGCAGCTTGATTGCGTTATAGTTGTGTATATTTATTGATCATGTAAATCGGACCTGTATGAACGACGAGAAGAAAGTGTATTTGAGGAAAGCCCTGGATTGGGTCGAAAAGCGTGATTTTCAGGAAGTCCGGTCTGTGTTTGAAGGATATGATCCCCCGATGTCATTTACTTCTTCTACCTCCCAACTGGAGGTACAACCCGACATCACCGCACTCAAAGGAGGAACAAGCAAAAGCTATATTGAAGTCGCCTTGAAAAGTGACACACCAGAAGATACAGTGACCCGATGGAAGCTCCTTAGCACACTGGCATCCATGAAGAATGGACAACTTTTTCTGTTGATCCCTCGTGGCCACAAGGCCTTCGCTGCTGGCTTGGTAGAGACGCACAGTCTCAATGCCAAGATGATATCTATCTGATTACGTACATCGTAAATGATATCTCGTCAGAGGTCACGTTCTGTTGACCTCTGATGTTTTATATTGAATAACCTACCATGGAATCACAAACCACTCAGGCTTTGACAATTCATACCTATACGCCCCGGATTAAACCAACTTCTGGCGAACTGGATGCCATCAGCTTATTTCTCTTTAACTCATTGGAGCGGTATGGCGATCCGTTACATCATATTCAGATGGCCATCGCCTATGCCCTTGACCTGAATGACCAGCCGGGGCAAGGCGGATTAGTCCTTTGTGCGCAAAATGAAAACGGTGAGATTCAGGGCGCAGTGGTCATCAATGTAACGGGCATGTCAGAGTATATCCCCGAAAACATCCTGGTCTATATTGCAGTCGATGCGTCCACGCGAGGGCAGGGCATTGGCAAGCGGTTGATGCAAACCGCCATAGAAAACGTGAAAGGCGGAATCGCTCTACACGTCGAACCGGACAACCCGGCACGAAAACTATATGAGAAGCTCGGCTTCACCAATAAGTATCTGGAGATGAGGTACCAACCCAATGTCTCTGCCTCCTCCTGATCATTTAATAACCTCAATGCAATGCAAGAGACCTCTGTTTTGTAAAGGTCATCATTCTGCATTCGGAAAGAATCCACACGTATTATGAGCATTCTTGATGGTGCGATCATCGTGATCTATTTGATCGCCATGGTTGGAATAGGCACCTATTTTTATCGGCGAAATAAAGACAATGCGGACTACTATGTCGGTGGCCGCAATATGAATAGCTGGCATATCGGCCTTTCCGTTGTCGCCACCGATGTCGGCGGTGGATTTTCGATCGGCCTTGGTGGATTGGGATTCATGATGGGCATCAGTGGTTCCTGGATGCTGTTTACCGGACTGATTGGCGCCTGGCTCAGTGCCGTACTTCTGATCCCCAAGATTTATGGTAAAGCCCGCTCGGGAAAATGGTTGACCCTATCTCATTTTCTGGGTGATACCTATGGGCCCAGAGTGGCCCTGATGGCGGGCATTATTTCAGCCATTGGATATCTTGGATTTACTAGTTCCCAAATTCTTGCCGGCGCCAAGCTAGCCTCAGCGACATTCCTTGACCTCGATCGGATGCATGCGCTTTGGGTGATGGGTGCTATTGCTGTTATTTATACGGTGATCGGCGGATTGAAAGCTGTAATCTATACCGATACGGTCCAATGGGCTATCCTGATGATCGGGTTGATCTTTATCGGCCTTCCCGTCGGTTACACAGCGATCGGAGGAATGGATGCAATGCGTCAATCCCTGGGTCCTGAGTTTCTGTCCCTGACCAATATTTCCGTTTCCCAATTGATCAATTGGCTGATTACCATCGTCCCCATCTGGTTTGTTGGAATGACCCTCTACCAGCGCATTTTTGCTGCTCGTGATGAACAGACCGCAAAACGAGCCTGGTATAAAGCGGGCTTGTTTGAATATCCTGTTATGGCCTTTATGGGTGTTCTCCTCGGCTTGTTTGCCCGGGTAGCTGCACAACAAGGCATGTTCACATATGCAGGATATGATGGTCCCGAAGCGATGGATCCTGAGATGGGACTGCCGATGTTCCTCCGAACGGTATTGCCAACCGGTCTGATGGGTTTGATGCTGGCGGCTTATTTTTCAGCCATCATGTCCACAGCCGATAGTTGCCTGATGGCCGCATCGGGAAATATCGTCATTGATCTGTTTGGCCGGAAGAAGACTGCTGATGATCATCATTCGACATCACTTCGTTGGTCGCAAGGGGTCACGTTGATCGTCGGTGTCCTGGCCATTTTTCTGGCGGCAGAAATGGAGAATGTGCTGGAATTGATGCTGATGTCCTATGCCTTTATGGTGTCGGGACTATTTATTCCGGTGCTAGGAGCGTTGTTCTGGAAGAAGGTCTCGCCAGTGGCGGCATTTTGGGCAATGATCGGAGGGGGTGCGACAACATTGACCATGCAGATCGCAAGCCTTACCTTGCCGGGAGGTCTGGATCCAAACCTTGCCGGTATTACGGTATCGGCATTGCTCTTTTTCGTTATTGACAGAATGAACCCGACTATATTGACTCCTGCTCCATGACGACACAGACATTAACAGAGATCCGGCAAGTCCTCCATCAACATCCTGAATTATCGGGTGAAGAAGGTGCAACTGCCGAGCGAATCACTGCCTGGATTCAAGAGTGCTCACCAGATGAATTGCATTTAAACGTTGGTGGGCATGGGGTGCTCGCCTTGTTTGGTTCTGCTAGTGATCCGTTGATCTTGTTCCGAGCGGAACTGGATGCTCTGCCTATCCAGGAAGCAAATGACATACATCATGTGTCAACACGACCCGGGTGTGCCCACCTCTGCGGACATGATGGCCATATGAGCATGTTGATCGGGTTGGCTCGTCGATGGAAGGAAAAACCAGTGCCTGGTGTTCGTCTTGGCTTGATCTTTCAACCCGCTGAAGAAACGGGGAAAGGTGCTGCTGCAGTGATGATAGATCCTGTTTTTGAAACGCTTCAACCCCATCGCATTTTTGCCTACCACAATATTCCTGGTAAACCACTCGGGCAAGTCATGGTTCGGAAGGGAAGCATGAGTTCAGCAGTGCATTCCACCATTCTCCGATTTACAGGAAAGGAATCCCATGCTGCCGAGCCACATCATGCACACAGTCCGGGTAGAGCGATTGCCCAATTGCTTTTGGCAGCCGAGTCGATGACCTCTGCTGACCGGACCGATGAAGCCTATACCGTTGTTACACCAGTTTTTGCCAAACTTGGGAGCCATGCTTATGGTACCACTCCAGGGCAAGCCGAGATCCATTTGACCATGCGCGCCGGTGATGATCTTCGCCTCGCGACATTACAAACACTGCTATTGGCTTTTGCCGCGAAACTTGCCAAGGAAGACCATCTCACCTTGACCCATGAAGTCATTGAGCCTTTTCCGGCCAGTATCAATCATTCGGATGCGACTGTGGAGGTTATGAAGGCCGTGTATGAGCTGGGGGCAGATCTTGTCAAACTAAAAACCCCTTATCCATGGGGAGAGGACATGGGCCACTATCTGGCGGCCTGGCCAGGTACATTGATCGGTCTGGGTTCGGGTGTGGATCAGGTGCCCCTGCACGATCCGGCATTTGATTTTCCGGATGCATTGATCGAGCCGGGTGTCAATCTCTTATATCACCTGTTGACTGGATACCAGAAATCATGACCGCATTACATCATACCACTTCATTTATCGAGCTTTCCCAGGAAGCGCTGGCTGCGAACCTGGCTTTTATTCGATCGCGTTTGACCACCGGAGCTACCTTTTATTCGGTGGTTAAAGGCAATGCCTACGGCCATGGCATCAAAGAATTTGTAACCATGGCCAAGTCTTGTGGAGTGGGACATTTTGCTGTGTTTAGTGCGGATGAGGCCTGGCATGTTGCTCAAGTGGACGGGCCCCGCCCAGAGATTATGATCATGGGCATGATTGATGAAGCACAAATGACCTGGGCTATTGAAGAGGGACACAGTTTTTTTGTATTCAATCGGGAGCGATTGAAGCAGGCATTCGATCTTGGGAAGCGAATCGGTAAACCAGCGCGGATTCATTTGGAAGTGGAGACGGGCATGAACCGGACCGGACTGGATGATGCGGCTCTCCAGGAGGCGCTCCAATTGCTTAATACACATCCAGAGGCATTACAATGGGAAGGTATCTGTACACATCTTGCGGGTGCTGAAAGTATCGGGAATTATGTCCGCATCAAGAAGCAGCATATTCAATTCCAAAAGACGGTGAAATTTGCAAAAGCAAATTGTCAACAACAACCAGCATCGATTCATGAAGCCTGTTCGGCAGCGATGATGCGGTATCCTAAAACACACTGGGATCTGGTTCGAATCGGTATTCTGCAATATGGATTTTTCCCAAACCGGGAAACGTTTATTGAATACATTACACAATCTGAAGAGCCCATTGCCGACCCTTTACGACGGATTATCAGCTGGAAAAGCCGGGTGATGGACACCAAGATGGTTCCTGCAGGTGAGTTTGTCGGCTACGGTTCCTCCTATCTGGCGAATGCACCAATAAAGGTTGCCCAAATACCTGTCGGCTATGGCCATGGATACAGCCGCAACTTAAGTAACCAGGGCCGTGTTTTGATAAGAGGACATCGCGTCAACGTGATCGGTATGGTGAATATGAACATGATCCAGGTCGATGTCTCGGAAATTCCTGAGATATTTGTGGGCGATGAGGTTGTGTTGATTGGTCGACAAGGGGACCAGGAAATATCTGTTTCCTCCTTTAGTGAATATTCAGATCAGATCAATTACGAGTTGCTCACCCGCTTGCCACAGGCCATCGAAAGGCGGATCATTACCTAAGCCAATGGCATATATCGAACTCAATAGAAAGAAGCTCCAGCACAATTACAAGGTCCTGGATGCCCTTTTCAAAAAGGAAGACAGGACCTGGGCTGTCGTGACCAAGCTATTGTGCGGTCATCCTGAATATTTAAAGGAGGTGTTGGATCTGGGGGTGGAAGAGGTTTGCGACAGTCGGATCAGCAACCTGAAGATGGTTAAAAAATTGAGGCCAGAAGTTCAAACGGTCTATATCAAGCCTCCTGCGAAGCGACTGGTGGAGAAGATCATCAAGTATGCTGATGTGACCTTCAATTCCGAAACGGAAACCATCAAAATGTTATCAGAGGAGGCCGTACGACAAGGGAAAACACATAAGATCACCATCATGATCGAACTCGGCGACCTGAGGGAGGGGATCATGGGTGAAAACCTTCTTGGATTCTATGAGCAGATTTTTGAACTGCCGAATATAGTCGTCGTAGCGATTGGAACAAATCTCAATTGCCTTCATGGCGTTATGCCTTCCGAGGACAAGCTGATCCAGCTGGTGTTATATAAGCAGTTGATTGAAAGTCGGTTTCAATGTTCCATTCCATATATCAGCGGTGGCACCTCTGTTGTTCTTCCGTTATTGCGGCAGCATCGTGTTCCAAAGGCGATCAACCATTTCCGGATCGGGGAGGCCTTATTCTTCGGGAATGATCTGTTTTCAGGTGGTCCTGTGAAAGAAATGGAGCAGGAAGTCTTCAAATTTTATAGTGAAATCATTGAGATCACAGAAAAACCTGTAGTTCCAACAGGAATGTTGGCTGAGAACCCATCAGGTGATACCTTTGAGATCGAACCGGAGGATTATGGCCGGACCAGCTGTCGTGCTATCCTGGATGTCGGACTGCTGGATATTCCACCTCAGTTTCTCACTCCAGTCGACTCTCGCCTGAAGGTTATCAGTGCCAGTTCCGATATGTTGATCCTGGATTTGGGTGAGAATAAAGGGAATTATGAAGTCGGGAATTTAGTGGAGTTTGACTTGGTTTATATGGGCGCTTTAGGTCTGTTGAATTCCAAGTATATTGATAAAAAAATCGTGTAAAGAACGTAAAGAAGAATTATGGCAAATTTGCTCACATGGTTTAAAAGCCTATTTGGATCATCCTCAGCTTCCCGCGGAAGCCAGGCCGGCATGTCCGGCGATGTAAAGACGGGGACGATCACCTTTTTCAATTGGACCAAAGGGTATGGATTTATTGAATCACCAGGTATTGAAGGACGTATCTTTTTGCATCGCACCAAGGTAAAAGGTCGTGCTAAAATCGGTGATGAAGTGCGGTTTGAATTGGGAAAAAACAATAAAGGATTGTTTGCCAAAAAGGCAGAGTTGATCTGATTCAAGTACACCAGATCAGGTCGGCTGGTATACCTACTTCGCCAAATAGAATGGCAAGTTGACCCCATTTTTTTCCCAGCAATTGAGCCTCCTCTTTTGGTATGCCGAGGACCAGAAAGCTTTCTTCTGGTGTCCAGTGTCCGTGGTCAGGGATGCCTTGTCCGGAATAGGTCGGCCATTCTTGGAGATCGATTAATAATCCTTTCTGACGAATGTTATTTTCTTCCCATGAAAGTGGGATGGACTGTGGATTCCAGGCTGTGAGGTATGCCCAAGTATTCCATTTCAAATCCTTTAGCCAGCTGTCTAATTTTGGATGCCTTTCACCGATGCGAATAATGAACGGAGGGTCATTCGTGGTATAGTTTGTTTGTAAATAAAGGGAGAGTAATTTGTTGAAATTCAATTTGGATGGATTATCCCTTTTAGGAGGCTCCTTGCGAAATGGGGGAGGGGAAATGGGAGGAATTTGTCTACTATCTGACCAATACCAGGCCATAGTACTTCAGTCTTGCAATGGCAACACGGGATTAGGCCGGCCCACCCGGGCCGCTGGCGGTTTTTGGGACAAAAAAGTAGCCGCCGGATGAACCGGCCAAGTCAAAGATAAGAAAGCATGGTAATTGCTGGATATATATAAGTGGTTGATTTTGTGATTGCTTGTTGGGATATCTGAAAATTAAGTGGTCGAAAATTCATCATTCAATGTCTACGCTTCTTGTCAAATCTAAATTCAGGTACATTGTGCCATTAAACCTGTATGTCTTATGATCAAGGCTTCTCTGGAACTCATGCGTCAGACACGCATCAATTATTTGCAGCTTGTCAAGGACTTGTCGATCGATCAGCTGAATCGTATTCCGGATGGCTTTAACAATAATCTGGTCTGGAACTATGGCCATATCGTCGTTACGCTGCCCTTGCTGACCTATGGCTTGTCCGGATTGCCAATGCCTGTCGACACTAGATTTGTGAATTTATATCGCCGAGGCACCCGTCCCGAAACAGAAATAGATGAGGCGGAATGGAAGTTACTACAAGACGTTTCTGAGCAGACAATAATCCAGGTGGGTCAGGATTATCAGGCCGGGTTGTTTGAGGAATACAAGTCTTACACCACCACGTTTGGCTACGCATTAACAAGTGTGGAGGAGGCTATTCAGTTTGCTCCCGTGCATGAAGGACTTCATTTGGGGTATGCCATGGCCATGATAAAGAAGTTGCGTTGACCATCTAAAAATCAAAATCGAAGGCTTTCGGATTTTGTGGTCCGAGGATTTAGCCGGACCTTGGCAGAAAGTCGATATTCGACGACATACCCTTAAATCTGTCCAGGATGAATCAGAATAATGAATCAATAGACGCTCGCTTCGAAGAGTTGCGGTCACGGCTAAAGGATTTGACCGAAACCCCCAATCTGGAGAGCACTCCTCATCGCTTTTTGGCATTGATCGGCAATCATGAACCCAATCCGGATGCACCTGACAATCCATTCCTGAATGGTGAGATGTATTCAGCAGCTGATGTGGAAGATTTGG
>JAHEAU010000351.1 GCA_024642625.1 Lewinellaceae bacterium | reverse complement strand
GCCAATGAGCCTGGCTCTTCCATTATGCCCGGCAAGGTGAATCCGACCCAGTCTGAAGCCCTAACCATGGTCTGTGCTCAAGTGATGGGCAATGATGTGGCGATCAATATCGGTGGTTCCAATGGCCACTTCGAGTTGAATGTGTTCAAGCCAGTGATGATCTTCAACTTCCTGATGTCCGCCCGGTTGATCGGTGATGCCTGCCAGAGTTTCAATGACAATTGTGCCGTCGGTATCGAGCCGAATTATGCCCGGATCACCCAGCATTTGAATAACAGTTTGATGTTGGTGACGGCGCTCAATACAAAGATCGGCTATGACAATGCGGCGAAAATTGCCAAGAAGGCCCATGCGGAGGACAAGACGCTGAAAGAGGCTGGAGTCGAACTTGGACTGTTAACGGCTGAGCAGTTTGACGAATGGGTTCGACCTGAGGATATGGTGCATGGGTTGTAAAAGGCGGCTGAAAATGGTCCACTTTTGATCATTTTGATTGAACCGGAGATTGCTTCCATTTTTCAAACATTCCTCCTATCTTTGCAGCCGCTAAAAGAAAAAGTTCTTTCACAATGGAGCGGGCCCTGTTGCCATTTACTTTCCCTCTAGCCGGGATCCGATTGGGGATCACATCCTACAACCTCAAGGTTGAAGATGATTTCTTCGCTTGTTTCCCTGATTCACCTATACAGGCTGGGTCGCTGGATCTGGAGTTGGACCTCGACAAGCGGCAGGACATGATCGTTGCCACCTTCCGCTTTGAAGGTCGAGTAGCCAATACATGTGACCGCTGTTTAGCTGAAATCGGTTTGCCGATAGAAGGTGAGCAGGAGTTGATCATCAAGTACGGCGAGACGTTCAAGGAGGAAGATGAGGTGATCTGGCTGTCGCAAGACATGCGAGAATATAATCTGGCCCGATTTGCCTACGAGTTTTTTGTTTTGGGTATTCCCGTCGTCAAGATATACGATTGTGAGTATGACGAACCGAGGCCCTGTGATATGGACATGCTGGACGTGCTGGAAAAACACCGGCAGGGACAGGATAGCGAAAAAGAGAAAGAAGATGATACGGACAATCCGTTTCGCAATTTATTAGACGAGTTAAACAAGAATTGATATGGCACATCCTAAATCCAGGGTATCCAAACAACGGAAGCGCAAGCGTCGCACCCACCTGGCTGCCGCTATGCCACAGATTGCTATTTGCAAGACGACTGGCGAAGCTCACCCAATGCACCGTGCATATTGGCATGAGGGCGCGATGTACTACCGCGGCCAAGTGGTGATCCCTGCTGAAGAGATCCTGGAAGGATAAGTCGTTCCGGTTTTCATTTCACATGAGCTCCTCTTCCGCTGAACCGGGAAAGGAGCTCTTCGTGTTTTCCTCCAGTACCCAATTCTATCCTCTTATTCCCCATCCAATGAAACGAATTATTCATACGGATAAGGCGCCTGCCGCAATTGGTCCGTACAATCAGGCTGTTCTTGTCAACGATATGCTTTTTGTCTCCGGCCAGATCGCACTTGATCCGACGAGCGGAGAACTTGTTATGGATTCGATTGAATCCGAAACACACCAGGTGCTCAAGAATCTGGGTGCCATCCTGGTGGCTGCAGGTGCACACTATCGGGATGTAATCAAATGCAGTGTCTTTGTCAAAGACATGAAGCAATACGCTCAAATCAATGCGGTGTATGCCGAGTATTTTGATGCGGAGAATGCGCCTGCTCGAGAGCTGGTCGAAGTCGCGAATCTGCCTCGTTTTGTGAATATTGAGATCTCACTTATCGCGACGTTGCCTTAATGTGGTATGTGGTTTGCCACCATCCACATAGTCTTGAAATCAAATTGATATGAAAAAGCGTGTTCTTTCCTGTATTCAGCCTACGGGCGACATCCATCTCGGCAACTACTTTGGTGCGGTCAAGGGGTGGACTGTGATGCAAGAAGAATTCGACTGTGTATTTGGTGTGGTAGATTATCACGCGATGACCATGCCGTTCAATCCGGCCAAATTGCGGGAAGCCACCTGGAAGATGACCTTCCAATTATTGGCATGTGGCGTCAATCCTGACCTCCTTTTCATCCAATCTATGGTCCCGGAACATGCGGAGCTTTCCTGGATCCTGGGTTGTGTGGCGCCTTTTGGTGATCTCACCAGGATGACTCAATTCAAGGACAAATCAAACCAGGTCCAGGAGGCGGATAAGGATGCGTTTATCTCCAGCGGCTTGTTTTATTATCCAATTCTTCAGGCGGCAGATATTCTCATCTATCATGCAGACTATGTCCCGGTCGGCAAGGACCAGGAACAACACCTGGAATTAACCAGGACAATTGCGGAACGGTTTAACAAGCAGTTTGGAAAGGAGTATTTTCCTGTACCTCAGCCTTATTTTACCGAAGTGCCCAAGGTGCTCAGTCCGGCTGATCCGACCAGAAAGATGTCCAAGTCACTAGGGGAGAAGCACTATATCAACATCTTTGGTGATGAAGCCCGGATGCGCAAGCAGATCCGCACAGCCGTCACAGATGCTGGCGATACACCAGAAGGAGAAATGAGCCCTGGTGTGGCCAATCTCTTTACGATGATGCGTGCTGCAGGGGCGCAAGCGCCCCATGACCGGCTGATGGCGGACTATCAGAAAGGAGAATTGAAATATGCCGATCTCAAGGAAGAAGTGGCGAATGCACTGGCTGTCATGATGGCACCGATCCGGGAGAAATATGAAGAAATCAATGCGGACAAACGCACCTGGAAAAAGCGCATCCAGGACTCTTCAGCTGCGATTCGTGAGCGGGCGAAACAGACGCTCAGGGATGTGCATGAGATGACTGGATTAGGGACGGTGAGGTAATTGGTCTTAGTCTTTTATCGAGTCGGTTTTTAATTGTCT
>JAHEAU010000002.1 GCA_024642625.1 Lewinellaceae bacterium | reverse complement strand
GCGATCAGAGAACCCATGAAGACCAGATAAACCATAGCCCAGCTGACGTCCAGAGTCCATCGGGTTGTAGTCCAATCCTCCAGAGGCACACTAAAGATTAGCGTCAGACTTCCACCGGCCAACATTTGGATACCAGCATTTAAAAGGACTGGATAGGTCCAGGTTTTGGTCTTGGATTTGAGCGAGCCATAAGCCCAACCTGTCATCGCGATCAAAAGGAAGAGAAGGCCCCAGATATAACTGGTATCCGTAGATATTCGGAGCTCCTCCCAACTCATAAACACAATCCCGATCATGCCGAGTGAAATGCCCAGTATCCCGTTTCGAGTGGGTTTGTCGTCACTGCGCATCACTGCATTCAATACGACAATGACAATGGGCAAGGAAGCGGAAAACAAGGCTGTTATGCCCGATTCCAGAAAGCGAAGGGCCACCAGACTCAAGCCATTTCCGATCGACAACATAAAAAACCCAATGCCAGCTTGAAAGCGTAAATAGCCCCTGTCCTGCCAGGGTATAGAACCTCTTGACAAAAACCAGCTCAGGATCAGAACGCCAGCGATGATCTGCCGAAGGGCTGAAAAAAGTAAGGGTGGCACATAACTGACACCCACTTTGTTGGCAAGATAGGTGGTTCCCCAAATGACGCACACTGCAGCCAGTGCCAGCCAGGCTTTGAAGGGATAAGTAGGGGCAGCAGCCATAGGGTAGCAAAGGTCCACCATTTCTCAGAAAATAAAAAAGTAACTTTTTATCGCGAAGAGGCAACGTTTTTTAAACAAGCGGGCTCTTCGTTATAAGCCTAGGTGGATGCAGATCATGGCACCCTTTCCTTGGTGAAAATGTAATGAGTGAAGCGTTAAGCAACGTGTACCCTGCAGTGTAAACTGCGGGGTTTTTTATGTCCATTTGACCAGGACCAATTGGGGTTTTGGGGTAGGTATGGTCAGAAAATTCAGGTCAGAAGTCATGAAAGGTCATCATTGCGAAACCTCCCGATGTACCTTTGCGGCCTATGACCTATCTGGAACTCGACAACGTCAGTAAATCGTATGGTGAGAAGATTCTCTTCAACCAGGTCAGCCTGCATATCAACAAGGGGCAGAAAGTCGGCTTAGTCGCTCGAAATGGATCAGGAAAAAGCACACTACTGCGTGTGGCTGCTGGTGTCGATTTGCCAGAGGGTACACATGCCAGGGTTTCAGTACACCCGGATGCTCGTCTGGGCTTTCTGACTCAAGATGCCCAATTCGAAGAACAACATCGTGTCATCGATGTGATTCTGAACACCGGTGATCCAGTTTTGAAACTGGTGGCCCGATATCAGGAATTGATGGATCGAGATCCGCATCATGTCGACATGCAAACTGTCCTGCATGATATGGACGAAAAGGGTGGCTGGGCAAAAGAATCCCGGATCAAGGAAGTCTTGGGCAAACTGAATTTGCACGACCTTGAAAAGACAGTGGGTCAAATGTCTGGTGGTGAACAAAAACGACTGGACCTGGCACGAGTTATCCTTGAAGATCCTGACTTTTTGATCCTCGATGAACCGACGAACCACCTGGATGTCGAAATGATCGAATGGCTGGAACAATTTCTCAGCCAACAAGGCTTGACCATCTTTATTGTCACGCACGACCGGTACTTTCTTGAAAATGTGTGCGATACCATCGTCGAACTGGATCGGGGAGAGATTTATAAGTATAAAGGGAATTACGCTGACTTCCTGGAGAAAAAGACCACACGAGAGGATACACAGCAAGTAGAGATGGGCAAATTGCGCAAGCTGATGCTTCGCGAACTCGAATGGGTGCGCAGGTCACCATCAGCCCGGGGCACCAAGGCGAAAAGCAGGGTTGATAAATTTTACCAAATCAAGGAGGCAGCTTCTGCAAAGGGACCTGACAAAGACCTGCAGATCGATCTGAAAGGCAGTCGACTGGGCAGTAAAATCCTGGAGGCTCATTATCTCACCAAGCGATTTGATGATAAATTATTGGTGGATCATTTTTCCTACAAGTTTCGCAAAGGAGAACGTGTCGGGATTGTCGGGCCCAATGGAGTCGGTAAAACCACTTTTTTGCAGATGCTGACCGAGGAATTGAGGCCGGACAGTGGTAAAATCGTGATTGGTGGCACAGTCGTATTCGGGTATTATACCCAAGCCGGTTTACAGCTGGACGAGGATAAGCGAGTCATTGATGTGATCCGTGATATTGCCGAATTTGTTCCGTTGGACAAGGGTCAAAAACTCACCGCACATCAATTACTGGAACGGTTCCTCTTTACCCGTCCACAACAGCAGGTCTACGTGTCTCAATTGTCAGGTGGGGAGCGTCGCCGCCTCCACCTCCTGAGTATTCTGATGCACAATCCGAACTTCCTCATTCTGGATGAGCCGACAAACGATCTGGATGTACTGGCACTGAATGTTCTGGAGGATTATCTGATGGACTTCCCTGGAGTGGTTCTCATCGTGACCCACGACCGATATTTCATGGACAAGATCGTCGATCACCTCTTTGTTTTCGAAGGGGAAGGAAAGATTCGTGATTACAACGGCACGTATACAGAATACAGGAACTTTCTTCGTGAGAAACAACGGGAAGAGCGCGCCGCTCGCGACCCGGAACCGCCCAAAACAGAGGCACCTCGTAAAGGCGTTCAGTCGAAGATCACCTACCAGCAGAAGCGGCAAATGGACAAGCTGGAAAAGGAGATCGCCAAGCTGGAGGAGCGCAAAAAGATCATTCACACTCGTTTTACAGACGAAGTTTTACCCGGTGATGAAATCACCCAGCTCAGTAAGGAGCTCGATCAGCTTCAAGGGCAGATCGAGGAAAAGGAATTGGAGTGGATGACGATTGCCGACGAGGAAACAGACTAAATCACGGATGTCAATCAGCCGTGACCATGTATCTTCGTTCTAAAGGAAGATAACCGTGCTCCAACTTTTTCGCACCAATCAACTCTTTATCCACCTGCTGGTTTTGGCCTATTTGGTCATCCTTTGGGCTCCCGCTTACATGGTCAATCCAGTAGTGTTAAATACTCAGGGTGGTTTTGTGTATGATTGGTTATTAGGAATTCTGCCAGACGATCAAACCCCCAGGTTAAGTGTTGCTATTTTATTGATCTGGTTACAGGGGTTGGTCATGAGTTACCTGGTCAATCAATATCGAATGGGCGCTCAGGCCACTTTGTTTCCAGGGTTATTCATTGCTTTTATCTATTCCGCAACACCTGAATTTTATGGCTTGACACCAGAGGTCATTGCAAATACATTTCTGGTATTGGCTATATATCAACTTTTCAAAATCTATAAACAGCAAGAGTCCGCTCAGGCCATTTTCAATGTTGGTTTCCTGATCAGCATGACCGCTTTGACAGCTCAAAGTTATCTGGTATTTATTTTCCTGGGGTGGATTGGCATTGGTATTATGCGGAGCAGAAGGATGATTGAGTTATGCCAATACGCGATCGGCCTGGCTCTGCCCTGGGGGTTGTTGGGCATGATTTATTATATGATGGAGCCACCTGGCAGTTTTGTTGATTTTGTTGGATACTCCTGGAGTTGGCCACCCTATTTCATTGGACCTGAAGGATTGCGAATCCAGATTGAGATGGTTCTCTTGCTGATCTTGTTGATCACAGTTATTGGCCAATACAGCAAGGTATCTTTGGGTGAAACTATGCAAGTCCAAAAAAATATCCAGGTACTCTATTGGACTTGTTTGCTATCACTCGCATCACTCTTGGTCGTTCCACAAATCGAATGTGCTCAGTTTCTGTTAACGGCCATTCCAATAGGGGCACTAATGGGTTTATGGATGGCGCGACTCCGACCAGCCCGGGCGGAAATGGTTCATTTCCTTCTGTTCGTGGCAGTCGTCATCTATCAGTATTTTCCGTTGATTAATTTGTTATGATTGCCTGAAGGCAGAGGCAAAGTTAAGATGGGCTTAAACGATCTGATTGGAGTCGAATGTCCCAGGTAGAATGGATATCAATCGGTTGTTCGATCCGAAAGATTGTACCTCGGGCAATAGCTAGTACGATTCGTTCAAACCGTTTAAAGTATTGTTAATCCAGGGGTGATTTGAGGTTTCCTGCCCGAAAACCGGGCAACTTGCAGGTCTTATAAGAAAACACCACATCATGAACTATCGCCACATCATCTTTTCTTTCCTCCTGTTATTACCTTTTGCCGGATTTGGACAAGTCAAACAGGTAACACAATGGACATTACGTGTCGAGAAGGTCAATGAAACGACCTATTCGCTGATTGCAGATGTTGCCATTGAAGACGGGTGGTACCTCTATTCTCAATTTTTAGCACCAGACGAAGGCCCAATTCCAACTTCATTTGAGTTTGTGAATGGAGCAAAACAGTTGAGTAAGCGGGAAGATGGCCATAAACATGAAGTGTTTGATCCAATTTTCGAAATGCACCTCGTCAAGTTCAGCCAAGAGGCTACCTTTATTTCTCAAGTAAGAGTACCAGCGGGTGCCAAAACCATCTCTGGTAGTTATACGTATATGACTTGTGATGAAACAAAGTGTCTACCGCCCATCCGCCAAAAATTTACGGTAGACCTTCCTTAAAGTGTGATGTATGAAGCGCCTCTCCAGATTTTTAGTTGTCATTTTTTTCTTCCTGGTCAATGGGATCAGCCAAGGTCAGATTTTTGACCCGGTTCATTGGAGTCAATCATACAAGAAACTGAGTGGCCAGGAATATGAACTGATTTTCAAGGCTAAAATCGATGAGGGATGGACGATATACTCTCAGGAGTTGATTGGTGATGGTCCAATTCCGACTTCATTTGAATATACACCAGGCTCTCATTATTCCAGGATAGGGAAGACTCGAGAAGAAGGAGACCGTCATGCGGGATACGACAAGATCTTCGAAATGGAGGTCGTCAAATACACGACGGAGGTCATATTCAGGCAAAAAGTCAAGGTAACAGATACCAGCAAGCCTATTGTAGGTTGGTTGGAATTTATGACTTGCGATAATGAGCGCTGTTTGCCCCCCAAACAAGTCGATTTTTCGTTTGAGATCAAAGAAACCAAATCAAACGAAGAAGCCCCTGCATCAGCTACAATGACGGTAGATCTTCCTGAGGAAGAAGCCGCTCTGACCCAGGAACCTCAGGAAGGTGGTGATGGTATTTTACAACCTGTGTCTTGGTCAGCCATCCTGAAACAAACCGGAGAAGGAGCCTATACGGCCGTTTTTTCATTCATGATTGATAAAGGCTGGTATGTCTATTCCAAGGATATCAATGGCGATGGTCCCATTCCGACCAATTTTGGTTTTGATGTCCAACAGGGGGCTTCATTAAATGGAGTCATTCGGGAATCTGGAAAGCATCGATTGGATATATTCGATCCCATCTTTGACATGCAAGTGGTCAAATACAAGGAAGACCTCACCTTTGAACAGGACTTCAGTGTGACCGATCCTTCCAAACCGTTGACCGGTTATTTTGAATTCATGACGTGTGATGACAGGCGTTGCCTTCCACCACAGTTGGTCGATTTTACCATTGATTTTGCTGCTGGCAAGATTCATATTGGCAAGGAAGATGAAGGTGAACTCGGTGATATCGGGAAAACGTATCCATTTGTCAGTGTCGATCTAGAGAATCCGGTGAATGACTGCTCATTTACTTCCTCTGTTGTAACAGGAGGGAAGAGTATGTGGACCATCTTCCTGCTTGGATTTTTTGGTGGTTTGCTGGCGCTGCTGACTCCTTGTGTATTTCCAATGATTCCTCTGACTGTCAGCTTCTTTACCAAGGGGAGCAAAGACAAGAAAAAGGGCTTGATCAATGCCCTGCTCTATGGATTTTTTATCTTCCTTGTCTATCTATTGCTGAGTATTCCATTCCATGTTATGGATAGTCTGAATCCAGACATCCTTAATGATATATCGACCAATATTTGGTTGAACATTTCCTTCTTTGTCATCTTCCTCTTTTTTGCTTTTTCCTTTTTTGGATATTACGAGATTACCATGCCGGCGTCCTTTACGAATAAAGTGAGTTCTGCTGAAGGAGTGGGCGGTGTTTTTGGCATCTTTTTCATGGCCCTCACCCTTGCTCTGGTTTCCTTTTCCTGCACAGGCCCCATCCTTGGCTCTTTATTGGCTGGTGCGTTATCGTCTGACGGTGGTGCAATGCAGTTGACAGCCGGGATGAGTGGATTCGGGATTGCTTTGGCCTTGCCGTTTGCCTTGTTCGCCGCTTTCCCGGGCTGGTTGAATACACTGCCTCGTTCTGGTGGGTGGCTGAATACAGTTAAGGTGGTTTTGGGATTCCTGGAATTGGCCCTGGCATTTAAATTCCTGAGTAATGCAGATCTGGTCAAACATTGGGGGTTGCTAAAAATTGAACCCTTCCTGATCATCTGGATTGTGGTCGCATTTGCGATGAGTGCCTATCTGTTTGGCATGATCAAGTTTCCTCATGATTCACCAAATGATAAGCCGGGAAAGGTGCGTCTCGGATTGGGTGTTTTATCGCTTGTCACCGCGATTTATCTCATGACCGGCTTCCAGTTTGACGAAGACAAACAGTCATTCACATCCCTTGGTTTGCTCAGTGGTTTGGCGCCTCCAGTTGGTTACAGCTGGCTGTACCCCAAGGAATGCCCCAATAATCTGGACTGTTTCAAAGATCTGGATTCAGGAGTCGCCTATGCCCGGAAGATGAATAAGCCGATCATGATCGATTTTACAGGTCATGCCTGTGTAAATTGCCGCAAGATGGAAGAACATGTCTGGCCAAAGAAAGAAGTCTATAAAATGATTAAAAACGACTACGTTCTCATTTCCTTGTATGTGGATGAAAAGATCGAACTCCCGGTTGATGAACAAGTAACTGTTAGCTCGAAAGTAACAGGACAGCGTACATTACGGCGAACAGGTGACAAATGGGCGCATTTCCAGACGGAATTCTTTAACAACAACAGTCAGCCGTACTATGTGCTGATCGGCCCGGATGGACGATTGTTAAACTCACCTGTAGGTTACACGCCGGATGTAGCGGAATTTGCCTCTTTCCTTGCATGTGGTCAAGAGGCCTGGGGTAAACTCCAACGAAAAGAACTGAGTGCCCGTTAATAAGGAAAACGGCATCATGAAACACAATCTCCTTTTTCTGGCAGTGGGTTTATCCCTGGTTGTCAATGCGGCTTGTACAAAGCAGGATCAAAAAGAATCGTCACTATTCTGTGAATCAATAGATGGAAATGATCTGTTAATTGCTGGCAATTTGATTGATGAAATTGCCAAAACGCAATCAAATCCAGACTGGAAGGTTAATGTCAACGCTGTAGAGGCATGGTTGAATGCGCAAGAATGCGTGGAAAGTGCGCTGGCGAATGATGCAATCATTGAGACGCTACCGACACAAACAGAAATCCGGATCAAAGGAAAAGTGGATGGCGAGTATTTCATTGATCTGTATTTTGATGAAGCAAATGGGAAGATTTGGTTCAATAGATTCCATGAATAGTGCAATAATAGACCCTGATCAGTGGTCAACATTCTTCTTTTTCCTGCTCGGGTACGGTAAATTGAAAATTCCGGCCTAACTTTCCATCCTATGTTGTCCATGCAGGAATTAGTCACCTTTTGCCAGGAGCAAGCGCGCCGTGAGATCCCCAATCGAGTGCCAGAAATCTATTGTTTTCATGATTTGGTCCATACGGAGCAAATGGTGAGTTCTCTTCGCTTTTTAGCAGAGGAGGCTGATCTTTCAGAGGATGAAAAATCTATCTTGGAAATTGCCGGATGGTTTCATGACCAGGGATATATTGAAGGCCCTTCCGGTCATGAGAAACGCAGTCAGGCCATTGCCAGAGAGATTCTATCCGCAAAGGAGGTCAGTGAAGAGGTGATCTGTCAAGTTGAAGCCTGTATCGGGGCCACACAAATGCCTCAACAACCGGCAAATCGCCTTCAGTCCATCATGTGCGATGCTGATCTCAGTCATCTAGGATTGCCTGAATACTGGACGTTTGCGGGCAAATTGCGCCAGGAATTTCTGCTTTCACAGAGCAAGGTGATGAGCGAATCTGAATGGATCCGTTTTGAGATTCACTTCCTGGAGAAACACAAATACCACACCGCTGAAGCGGAGCGCCTTTACGGTAAGCTGAAACGAAAGCATATCAAAAAGCTTAACAGTATGCTCTCGCTTTATTCGCCCGCTTCCGACCTGCAGGTGTCTGATGAGTGGGGCCAATTTGCGGGAGAAGGAAAGAAGCTGAGTCGAGGTGTAGAAACGATGTTCCGTTCTGCATATCGAACGCATATAAATCTCAGTTCTATCGCCGACAACAAGGCGAATATCATGCTGAGTATCAATGCCATTATTGTGTCTATTACGGTGAGTACTCTTGTTCCCAAATTCGGGGAGAATCAGGCACTTGTCATCCCTACAATTCTCCTCCTGGTTGTCTGTTTAGTCGCAATTATTTTTGCTACTCTCTCGACCAGGCCAAAGATTACCAAAGGTGAAGTGACGATAGAGTCCATTCATAATAAGGAGGCAAACCTTCTTTTTTTTGGCAACTTCTACAATATGAAGTTGAAAGACTATCAATGGGGCGTGGACCAACTGATCCAGGATGAAATTTTTATCTATCGGTCCATGACGAAGGATCTCTATTTTCTCGGGATTGTGTTAGCAAAGAAATATGAATATCTCCGTTGGTGTTACACTGTTTTTATGTGGGGGTTGATCGCGTCAGTAGTCGCCTTCGCGATTTCCTTTCTAGGGTAATACAGAGGCAACGATGGTGTTCACGGCTCCGGTTTCTTGTTCCACGTTATCTTTCGGAAGCGTTGAAAGGTTAGGGATAGGCAACAGACTACCTAGTCAGAAATTCAAGGTTTGTTGTGATTTGCGTTGAATGTTGGACAAAAGAAGCACACGCTTCCTCTTTGAACCGTGAACATCCGATCTACACCTTTCTGTAAATCGAGTGGGCCTCACTAGTCAAAAGAACGTCAAACAGGAATCGCGTGTTGCCATGACATTCTGAAAGTTCTCTCTGAACTAAGTACCTTACACTCCTGTTAGACTAAGTAAATACGATCGATATGATCTCGAAGAAAATGGAAGAAGCGCTCAACGCGCAAATCGAACTTGAGGCTTATGCTTCATCGCTTTATTTGGCTATGGCTTCTTGGTGTGATCGTCAGGGAATGGGTGGAAGTGCTCAATTTATGCACCGCCAGAGCGAAGAAGAACGTGCGCACATGATGCGTATCTTCCATTATATCTCTGATGTTGATGGTACTGCAATTACACCGGCTATCAAACAACCGCCTCTGGAATTTCCCTCTATTCAGGACATGTTCACTACAGTTTATGGCCATGAACAAAAGGTAACAGCTTCCATCCACAAGTTGCTTGATTTATGCAATGAGGAAGATGATTATACCACCCACAATTTCCTTCAGTGGTATATTTCCGAACAACGGGAAGAGGAGGCTTTAATGCGCACGATATTGGACAAGATCAAGATAATCGGGACAGGAGCACAAAGCCTCTATTTCATTGATAAGGAAGTAGCTGCTATGAATAATCTGGCGGCTGCAGAAGAAGCTTCAGAAGCATGAGCAGAGCGACTTCACAGATCCTCTGGATCACTATATTCATGATTGTTGGTCTGACATTGTCGGCGCAACGTGGCGTAGATTATATTGTCTCCAATCCTGATCTTCCAGCGGCCTTGCCTTCATGCGTTGATATGCCGGATATGTATCGAGAAAACTGTAATGTGCGTCAACTTCGAAAATGGGTACGTGAACATATGACCTATCCCGAAGAAGCCTTGAAAAAGGGTATTGAAGGACGAGTAGAAGTGGCGGTAACCATCGATACGTTGGGGCAAATGCAGATGATGCGTGTATCCAGAAAAGTAGACCCATTGCTGAATCAGGAAGCTATCCGCATTTTGCAGGAATTGAAAGATACAGGTGTTCATTGGCTGCCCGCTGTTCATAGAGGAAGAAAGGTCATTTCAGAATATCGTATACCGGTCTCATTCATTGCGACTCACCCGGATTTACAGCACGCGCCAATCGATCAGGATCGGGGTTAATTTCCAGGTTTCTTCTTCTTGGTTTCAGAATTCTCTGAATCTTTTGTAGGTGCAGCGTTAGGCTGTCTGGTCGATATCGGTTCGATCTTGGCTTTTTGCTCATTGATACAAAGTGAAACCTTGAATCTTCAGGTTGAAATTCGAGGTGTTAATTTTTATCTTTCCAAGCAACTTCACTTGCATTTCCTTATTTTTCCATTCGAAACTACGATCGAATGGACCGTCAAGCTTTTTTCCAGGTACTTACCCAACGACGACAACGGGCAGCTTCTGGCCCTCTCACCCTCAATCCATACTCCGGTCCGTGGACAGAGACACAAGCTATCCATCTACTTCGGCGGACTACGTTTGGATTTGCTCCGGATCAGATTGAATCCTTTATTCAGGCCGGCATGCAAGGGGCCGTCAATCAGATCCTGGATGTCTCAGGACCTGTCCCAAGTCCACCGGTTAATATTTATAGCACTCCCGCTGATCCGGATCCAGATTGTGCGTACGGCACGACCTGGGTCAATGCTGCATTTAATGTTGCGCTTCCTCCTCAATACTTCCAGGCACGTACAGACACACTAAAAGCCTGGTGGGCAGGCCACATGCTTCAGGGAAATTTGAACATCCGCGAAAAAATGACCCTTTTCTGGCATAATCACTTTGCCGTTGAAGCAGATACCGTTCAGATCGCTCAGGGGATGTATTTCTATCTGGCGGCTCTGCAGGCCAACTGTCTGGGCAATTTCAAGAGCCTGACGAAAACGATGACCCTGGATCTCGCCATGCTGCGATACCTCAATGGTTATTTGAACGGAAAAGCTCAACCAGACGAGAATTATGGCAGGGAGCTACAAGAGCTCTTTACTGTGGGGAAAGGTCCTGGAAGCAAATACACAGAAGCAGATGTAAAAGCAGCTGCTCGCGTATTGACTGGTCATCGGATCAATCCATTCACAAGTCCGATATCTTATTTTTTCGATTTTACGCAGCATGACACAACGAATAAGACCTTTTCCTCTTTCTATGGGAACACAACCATAACTGGAAAAATCGGACCTGCCGGGGCCAATGAAGTGGATGATCTGTTGAACATGATCTTTAACACCACAGAGGTATCGTTGCATATGTGCCGAAAGATCTATCAGTTCTTTGTCTACTACGAGATTACGCCTGAAGTGGAGACAACGATAATCGAACCGATGGCCCAGATCTTCCGGGACAACAATTATGAGATCAAGCCCGTTCTGGATGCGTTATTGAAGAGTGAGCATTTTTATGATACACTGAGTATGGGCTGTGTCATCAAGTCTCCATTGGATTTTGTGTTTGGTATGGCTCGTCAATTCAAAGTGGAATTTCCGAGTCCCAATCCGGATCCTCTTGCATTGTATTTGACTTGGGGAGTACTCGCTTCTGGAGCTGCCAATGCAGGTCAAAATCTTCTGGACCCACCGATTGTTGCAGGATGGCCAGCCTGGTATCAAGCCCCATCTTTTCACCGTGTCTGGATTAATTCAGATACCATGGCATCACGTCTGATCCTGATCAACTCGATCACTGGAGCTGGGTACAATTTGAATGGCGTGCTACTCAAACTGGATCCGATTCCGTTTGCAGAAGCGCTTGCAGATGCTTCTAACCCGAATCTTCTGGTGGCAGATACTATCACTCAGTTGTTTGGTTTGCCAGTTTCTCAGTCGACCAAAGACTATTACAAGTCCTTCCTGGTTCAAGGATTGGGTGATGCTTACTGGACCGCACAGTGGTTTGCCTATGTCGGCAACCCGAATGATCCAACTGCAAAAAATGCGGTGACCACCCGACTGAACGCCATGCTGCGCGAAATGATGGTTCAGGCCGAATATCACCTTTCCTAAATTCCCCTCGGGAACATTAACCAGATAAGATCCACGCAGATGAAACGCAGGAAATTTCTTAAATCCGTTGCACCGGTTGCCATCATGCCTTCATTGATTGACAAATTGTCTGTCAAGGCATTTTCACCGGATTTTCTTCGAGGGGCCAATAATTCGGAAATTCCGAACGATCATGTGCTTGTCCTGATTTACCTGAATGGCGGGAACGACGGGTTGAATACTGTAGTCCCTCTGGATCAGATGAGTAATTTGGCGAATGCCCGGGGCAATATTTTGTTACCTGAAGGTCAATTGCACAAGATTGTTGATAAGCAGATTGGTTTGCATCCTTCACTGGGCGGATTCAAAACGCTGTATGATGAAAAGAAACTCCAGATCATTCAAAGTGTCGGATATCCGCAACCAAATTTTTCGCACTTCAGAAGTACTGACATTTGGGCCAGCGCTTCCGATGCTGATGAGTATATAAACAGTGGCTGGATGGGCCGGTTTCTCGAGGCCAATTTCCCGGGTTATCCTAGCGGATATCCAAACCAGGATAATCCGGATCCACTGGCCATTCAACTCGGTGTAAACATGCCCCTTCTTTTCCAGGGTGATGCAGCACAGATGGCCTTCAATGTCAGTTCGCCCGATATTTTTAATGTAGATGTGGATCCGAGCTCCGATCCGGCACCCAACACCCCGGCAGGGGAAGAGTTGACCTATATCCGGACGATCACAGGTCAGATTAATGACTATGCCGAGCGTATTGTTAACGCTTATGTATTGGGCAGCAATGCCTATAACGGGTATCCGGCTCCAGGAACAAACTATTTGGCGGATGGGTTGAAAGCAATCGCCAGGCTGATCAAGGGAGGACTGAAAACCAGAATTTATACGATCGGGTTATATGGATTTGATACCCATGCCGAGCAGGTTGTCGCTGGTAACACGGCCACTGGAAATCATGCCAACTTGATGAAGCTCTTGAATGACGGTGTCTTTTCCTTCCAGCGTGACCTGGAGCAATTGGGTGAAGCTGATCGGGTGTTGGGCATGACCTTTTCGGAGTTTGGTCGCCGGGTGATTTCTAATGGCAGTGTAGGTACAGATCACGGCGCAGCAGCGCCACTATTTCTTTTTGGAAACAAGGTGGAATCAGGCGTTCTCGGTACAAATCCGGTTATCCCTTCTACAGTTACTGTGGATGACAACTTGCCAATGCAGTATGATTTTCGTTCGGTATATGCGTCAGTCCTCTCCCAATGGTTTTGTATGAATACGATGACTACTGACGAAATCCTGTTACAACCTTTCCAGAGTTTGCCAGTGATCAAGGATACCTGTAGTACCGGATGGAGTGATCCATTTGATCCTTCTAAAGTAGAGCTGATGGTGGATGTTTACCCGAATCCAATGGTGGATCGAGTTCAGGTGCAGGTGGTTAGTCCGGGCGGACTGAGCCGTCTGGAGTTTTTCGATCCACTGGGTCGCGTTGTCAAATCAAGAAATCTTGGGAATGTGCCAACAGGAACGTTTACCTATGACATCTACAATGAAGGGTATCCCCCCGGCTCGTATTACGTCCGCGTGCAGTGTGGTTCATATCAGCAAGTCAAGCTGGTAAAGGTTGTCCGGTAAAGCGACGCTGATTGCATTCATGCATGGAAAGAAGCTAACTTGAGCGTTAAACTCTTTTCGCATGTTTAGATTTTTTATGCTCCTTTTCCTGGTCATTTCTTCCATGCATGTCGTTGCACAAGAAGAAGCTTCTTTGGTCACCCCGATCAAGGAGGATACGGCTGTCTATACCTGGGTTGCTCAAATGCCCGTCTTTGACAAGTGTGATCCAATGGACGAGAACGCTTATTCCTGTAGCCTCAAGGAACTGACGATGTATTTGTTTTCAAATATTCGTTACCCACAAGAAGAGATGGCCCGAAATGAAGGGGGTATTGCCCAAGTGGGTATAGTGATCAATAAAAAAGGCCTGATTAAGGAGGCAAAGATCGAGGTGTCCAGCGGCTTCAAGGCTCTGGATCAGGAGGCTTTACGTGTAATTCAAGCAATGCCGGAATGGAAGCCGGGAATCGAAAATGGACAAGCAGTCAATGTCGCCATGTCCATTCCGGTGAATTTCAAGCCGGAGGCTTACCGGAGAGAGTAAATATTAATGCGTGAAAAATGAGTCTGAATAATCATTTCTCTTTTATGCGTGAAACTCATTCATCATTCGTCCAAAAAATGGTTTATTTCTTTTTTGGTATTCTCTTGATCAGCTCTTTGTCGTGCTATAAAAAGGATGACAGCTATCTGCATTGGTCAGGAAATGGAATGCGACCTCTCTATGTGCAAGGGGATGCATTTTACAATATAAAAAATTTGCCGCCCCAATCCATTGTTCAAAGTGGGAGCATCTATTTGCGAGATACATTTTTATTTATTGTCGATCAGGGAAAAGGCGTTCATATTTTTGATGTAGCTGATCCGGCCAATCCTGTCGGATTGACATTTATTAGCATACCGGCGATCAGTGGATTTACACTAACAGGTCATTTCATGTATGCCGACAGCTGGATGGATCTGGTCACCATTGACATTTCCGATTTATTCAATGTCGTTGTTCTTGATCGGCAGAAAAATGTATTTGAGCCCTATCTTTTTCCGCCGGATTACTCAGGTATTTTTGAATGTGTCAACCCGGAACGAGGAGCTGTTGTCGGGTGGGAAGAAGTCTATTTGGAAAAGGTGAATTGTCGAACAAATCAATAATCATTGTTATGAAGTGGATCTTCTCTATGAATCTCAAGAGCACCGGAAAAGTCAATTGGCTGGTCATACTCGGCATGTGTTTTTTGGCAGCTTGTTCATTTGGTGATTTTTATGAAGAACCCGAAGGGCAGTCCGGATCATTGACTCGATTTGTGGTCCATAATGGGTACATGTATTCCTTGAATCCGAATGAGGTGGTTACATTCTTCATTCAGCAAGACGGTAAACCATTAGAAAAACATCGACTGGTTCTGGACTATGGTCTGGAGACTGTACTGATCTATGAAGGGGTCATGTATCTCGGTTCCAGAAATGGATTGTATATCATTGATATTTCAATTCCGGAGAAACCTGTTCTACTTTCCGAGACCACGCGGCCGGCGCAGCTGTTTGGCGGATGTGATCCGGTGTCGGTGAAGGATTCGATCGTTTTCTCGACTGTAAAAGTGATCGAGAATATTTGTGGAATCAATAATGCGATGAGCGCCCTCCTGGTGTATCTGGTGGATGATTTATCTAATCCTGAATTAATTGGGACCTATGCGATGAGTCGGCCAAACGGGTTGGGTTATAAGGAGGATGTGTTATTTGTGTGTGATGACGGACAGAATGAAGTGGTTTTATACGATATCCATGACCCCGGAGATTTGAAGGAATTGCAGTGGACCATTCCTGTGAAGGATCCTGTCGATCTGATCGTTTATCAGGATCGGTTGCTGGTTTCGACAGACACCGAATTTCATTTTTATGATATACAAGACATAACAGATATTCGGCCACTTGGAATCATGTCAAAATGAGGGTGATCACTAGTCTTTTTTGCTGCCTGATTGCACATTTGTTGACTGCGCAGGATGTGTCTGATGATCGGCGTGACTCTCCACCAGAGTTGGTGGTTAAAATGGAACTATTGCAGTTGGTGTCTCCATTCAAACAGTCGGCAGGGATTCAGATGGATTATCGGTTTGCACCTTATCACCGATTTGATGTGACTGCGGGTCTGATTCTGGATTCACAGCTTTTTGCTGATGATAAGGGCGAGAGCTACCAGGGTCCCCGGGTGCGTATCGGGTGGAAGTTTGCCTTTGTTGAGAGAAGGAGGGCGTCTGTATATACCGGTCTGGAATTCGGGTTTGATGATATTTTGCATCGATATTATGACCGGGTGCAGCGACAGGGGAATAATTATACCGAATACTTTTTGGTTAACCGTCACCTGACAAGCCTGAGTGGCACAGCACGATTTGGTGTGATGATCTTTCTGGGTAAGGATCGTCGATTTATGATCGAGCCGGAGATCAAACTGGGTGTGGCCCAGCACAATGTCACGTACCGGAATCCGGATGATGTCGTTGTTTTCGCACCCAGGACTGATTTCTTCAATTTTCAATCCGAGGTAGGCCAGTCTTATGTTGTCCTCCCGAGTGTGGGGTTTCATATTGGCTACGTGTTGATACCGTAGAGGCAGTTTCCTTCCTCCGGGATCAGGGTGTTTGATCCCTCCAGAGTTTGTACTTTTTCGGAGCACTTTTGCCGGATAAATATTACTGCTATGGCAGTAATATTTTTTCTTTAGGGAAGGTTAAGAGCGGTCTATTTGCCAAATGCTTTGATTTTACTGTTATAGCAGTAAAAAAGTGAAGATAAAGTAAAATTTATTGACTATTTTGCAAGGTTTGATTATATTTACTGCCATGGCGGCAAAATACGAATTGCATAAGATAGTCTACTTCCACAGGAAGCAAGCCAGGTTAAGTCGGACGGCATTGGCAGATCTGGCGGGTGTTGGCAAGACTGCTGTCTATGACATTGAAAAAGGAAAGAACACAATGCGATGGGTGACCATCATTGCCATCCTGGATGCGCTTAATATCGATATCGAATTCAACAGCCCTTTAATGGAGATCTATGCGAAAGGCACTCGTAAAAATGCATGAAGAAATTGCAGGGGTACTCATTGAAAGAGCAGACCATTCTTTTGAATTTCACTATGACGATGGGTATATCGGTCCTCCCATATCCTTGACTATGCCACGAACGGAAAAATCATACAACTATGATCATTTTCCTCCCTTTTTTGATGGTTTATTACCAGAAGGGATTCAATTGGAGGGCTTGCTGAAAAAGTACAAAATTGACAAGACCGACTACTTTAGCCAATTGATTATAACGGGTTCAGATTTGGTAGGGGCCGTTACTGTTTCAATCATTGAAAATGAATAAGTGTCCCATCACCTATGAACCATGTGATGATGCCCGCTATAGTTCTCGCGGTTTGAATCTCTTGTCTTCCCGGTTAACGACATTGATTGATTTCCCGTTTACTGCACTTGAACAACGTCGAGAGGCTGCAGATCGAGCTGGTAGAATGTCAATTCAGGGCGTGCAACCCAAGTTGAGTGTTTCTCTTTCTGTCAAGGATCAGTGTTTTACTATTGTAGATCAGGGTGGCACATTTATATTAAAACCACAAAGTGGGCTATTTCCCGAGGTCTCTGAAAATGAGGATCTGACCATGAAGATGGCCAAGATATTCGGAATAGAAGTGCCACTCACGGGGTTACTGTATTCAAAGGATGGCAGCTTTAGTTATTTTATTAAGCGATTTGATCGGTACAGCAGAAATAAAAAATATCATGTTGAAGATTTTGCCCAATTGACCGAAAATAATCGGGATACAAAGTACAATTGGTCGATGGAGAAGCTAATTCCGGTGCTTGAACAGAACTGTACTTTTCCGCAACTGGAGAAGAGTAAATTATTTCGAAGAGTCCTATTCTGCTTCATTACAGGTAATGAGGATATGCATTTGAAAAATTTCAGCTTGATCATGAGGAATGATCTCATCGAGTTAAGCCCGGCCTACGATTTGCTCAATTCGACAATCGCTATGAAGAACGCCGAGGAAGAAATGGCACTTCCACTGGGCGGTAAAAAAAAGAAAATATCAAGGAAACTACTATTTGATTACTATGGTAAGGAAAGAATGGGTTTAACTCAGCAGAGCATAAAGGTTGAAATGGAAAATTTATGGGATAAAAGAGAAGAGTTGATGAGTTTAGTTCTGCAATCATTTCTATCGGAGGATATGAAGCAAAAGTATATTGACCTGTTGGAGGTGCGGTATGATCGATTGTTTTCAGGGGATATTTGAACTTATCTAATGCCAGTTTAAATTTGGGTTTTACAGCCATCACGGGGCATGCTCCGTGATGGCCTTAGAATGAATTAGAATGAAATTCTAAAAAGTCCACGTGCATTGGTGCTAACAATTACTTCTTGAGGAGATTTCCAGTGAAAGTCGGTTGGTTGAAAGAGGCCTTCAAAATTTAACCGTGTCCAATTATTGCCCCCGTCACGAGAGATAAAAAGCCCTCTTGCCACTGTTCCTAATAGTACGATTTGTGGATCGTAAGGAGAAAAATCAATTGACCAAATGCCAACATTTCCAGTTGTGCTTTTTAGAGAATAGCGCCCTCTGTCTTCGTATGCGGCAGTAAATGTGCTCACTTCAGTCCATGTGCTACTGCCTGCTCTAATGATTTTAAGTTTTCCCGTACTGGACTCACAGGCTATCATGTGCTGGGGGTCATTAGGGTTGACGGCCAATACTGGATTAGTCAGAAAATCTCTTCCAACGACAGCAATGCCACCGGTTAGCCCGCTCATTGATGGATATTGCCAAGTATTGGCTGGATCGGTATTCAGTGGGTTAGCAAAGCGGCCAATAACTGTTGTACCGCTATTATTCAGTGTCACAATCATGTTGAAGGGGCTGTTGGCAGTGCTTGAAAAAAAAGCTTTTTCTCCTGCTCCTCTGGGAAAGGTAGAATTTGGCATGTTGCTCCAAGTGCAACCATTGTCATAGGTAATTTTCCAGCTAGAACCTCCACCAGGAGCTGGGCCATCATCCTGAATGTAAATTCCAGCTCCAAACCAAATTGGAATTCCACGGCCAGGGCCTGTTGGTGCATTCCATCTTCCCGGACTGCCTGCTGGTGAGCAATCGTTTACGTCTATGAAATTACCAGTCATTTTTCCAAAATTTGCCTGGAGTCCATACAAAGTCCATGGATTATCATAGCCAACTCCCTGACGGTTCAAGACATACCCTTCCTTGCCACCGCCTGCCGACCATACCCTCCCATCGCCGTTACTATTATATCCGTAAGAATTGTCCTGGGTGCCAAAATAAAGCTCCCGTCCACTGCCGGTTACATTGTAAGCTTGAAGGGCATTCAGCCCCGTGTTGGAGTTTTCAAGTACCCAAGGAAAGGTTTCTGGATTGTCGCTAGTTATATTTTGAAAGCTTATACCCCCATCCGAAGTAATTCCCATTTTTCGGGGTGTCCCTTCCAAAAATATCAATTGTCGGGTATCCTCGTGCCCGGCGTTGAATCCAACACCTCCAGAATAGGTTACGCCAGGTTGCCAAGGAAATGTGGCGTTGTTTAATGCATTGGTCAATGCAGCTTGTGCAGTTGTGCCACTGGAATATCCATAAAATATATTTTCAGCATTTGAGACGTAAATTTCCAAGCGATTCCTACTTGTATTGAATACGGGTAAAATACTTTCGAAACCTCCTGCACCTCCTCCTGGTATTCTAGATGCGACCCATCCCGTTCCCCACTGATTTCTAAATGCAGTCCAGCTGCGCCCATAGTCTACAGACCCGAAAAGCTGTACACCACTACCCGTATATTTGGATAACATAACGATTTGACCGGAAGCATCTGCTTTAAGAGCAAACCGCTGTGTAATGGAATTTCTGAAGCTGGGGAGTGGCGAAGGGCAGACAGCAGGATGCCAATGCGTCCCATTGTCAGGAGAATAGTAAACACCACTTGAAAGGCCACTTTCTACTCCAACTATCAAGGTACCATCTGACATGGCTTCCAATGCGGTTACACCTGAACCTGGGGGCATGCCGAGTCTACTCCAAATTGCACTCCCTTCAGGTTTTTGAAAGATACCAAATTTTCCAGCGGCGTAAATCGTATTATCTGTTTTGCTTTTTACCAGACGATAGGCTGACCTTATTTCTTTTGCAATATTGGTGCTGGCGGAAAATCCAACCCGTGTCCAACTTCTACCTCCGCTGGCGCTTCGCATATAAATAAGTGGTGTTGGGGTAGCGGGGTTTTTATATGAATCCGAGCAAGTCACATAGACCTCTGACCCACCGTCCGAAAGTGGCAAAATAAGTATATCGGTTACACTGAATTCATCGAAATCTCTCAGATGAGTCCAACTCCGGGTAGTGCTTCTGGCATTGGTCGTTTCAAAAAGCCCACCTGTTTCGCCAGAAACAATAACGTGGTTTGGGTTACTGGGATTAACGCAAATAGCTGATATACGTCCTGCTGCATAGTAATCCATGTTCATTGCAATCACCCTTGGTGTTGCACTCAAAGTAGTCGGGGTATATTCCCTCCTGTAAATCTCTTTCAAATGGTTGGTGATAATTGGCCGCCCAAAATGGTCAACGGCAATCTGTGTGCCTCCTCCATCTACAGTATTCCAGTTGGAATTCCCATCCCATCTGTGTACACCGAAGCTACCCCCTACTGCATTTCGGCCAATGACCCAGACAACGCCATTCGCACCAACGCTAATGTCAGTAGCTGAACCAGTTTTTTCATCCCATCTTCCATTTATTCGTTCGTAAATTTGGCCACTGCTGTTCACTATCCAGGGTTGGCCATTCGGACCTACAGAAATTCGGTTGCCAGCCCCGTCAATATTAGTCCAACTGTTGTTAATCAAGCTCTGAAGTCTAAAGCCACCAGGTGTACTGGATAATGTTACAATCCACACTTGGCCATTAGCACCAATGCCAATATCTGTTGCTGCCCCCGCTGCCGTCCTCGCTACCCAAGTTGTGCCATTCCATTGCCATACTTGCCCACCATTGTTTATGACCCAAGGCATTCCTTTTGGATCCACAGCAATGCGAACACCCCCTCCACCAATTGCTTCCCAGGTTGTTCCGTTCCATTTTACAATATTGAATCCTCCACCAGTAGGCGCATTTCCAATAGCCCAAATTTGACCATTTGCTCCTATGGCAATATCATTCGCTTGGCCGGGCATGATCCGCCAGATATCTGCGTGGGCTTGAGGACTAAATATGAAAAGCATACACCATAGGGCGCACATATTCACCGTGAATTGGAAGAGTTTCATGTTTATTGTTTTGTAGCGAATAGTAATAATCAATGCTGGTTGTTTCAAAATTTTACTTGTAGCTTCGGAGTATGAAGTATTGATCTGTTTGTACTTCAAGGGTTAGCATCTTTGATAAAAGTTTCATCCTCGAGGCCATGTTTTAGTACGCATATCACCAGTGTACCTGACCAGTGGATTTCCACTCAGATTGATCACATTGCGTTCCACGCCATCAGGATAAATGAGGGCGGCACGGATGGATTGTAAATCCCAGTTTTCATAGCTGTCGAATGGATTTCCAGAGCGCGGATTACCGTTGTGACGGATGGTGATGCTTTTGATTTCAGAAATAGTAGTCAATTCTTTGCCCAAATTTACAGGTATTGTTCTCACGGAATTTTGACCAAAACCGCCGCCCAAATCAAATTCATTTGACGTCGTTCCATTGGTATAATTGACGGTCATGTAAGCATTATTGCCGCCACGCAAGTCATCAGAACCCGTATTCAAAAAGACCTTCAATGTGGAAGTCTTTGGCTGAACACCTTTAGGTGTAAATATTCTGCTCCGCAACTTGTCTGTAAATCGAACCAAAGGATTACCCGATTCGTTGATAAGTATTTGCTTGGCACCGTTGATTACAACACTGATTTGTAATGCTTTTAAGTCCCATTTGTCATAAGAATCAGCTGGAAATCCAGGACGAGGATTCCCTTTGTGACGCATTACAATATTTTTTATTTGATTCAAATCTGTAATAGTTGGTACTAAATTGATCGTTTTTGTTATTGTGGTGTTATTAGCAAAACCGCCTCCCAAGGCATATTCAGGGGAGGCCGTCCCATCCGCAAAATTGACCGTTATATAGGCACCATTGCCATTGCCGCGCAAATCATCTCCACCCGTTGAAATGACAACTTCTATGGTTGAAGCAACAACAACTTGGGCTGAAAAAGTAAAACTGATTGCAAGAATTAAGAAGGCTTTGGCTGCTGAAATTGAACTGCTTTTCATGATGATTTGTGTTTTTGATAAATTGATAAACTCATTTAGATAGATGTAATCGGGTTAATTTGAATAGAGATAGCTGTCAGCATTCCCGTCTCCATTCGCATCGAAACCTGTGACTTTGAGTTTTATTTTCAAGTAGCCATTTTCACCCGTTGTGCCATAATGCGAAACGATATAGATTAAACCATAGGCGGTCCTGTCTCCCATTTCTGTTTTAATGGCCAGAATCTTGCCGTCGAGTTTCGTGCGGCTTTCAAATTTGTCTTTGAAAGTACCAGCTTGTTTGACCACGGCCATGAGTTGGCTGTTGTCCTTTATTTTTTCGAATTTCTCAGGTGTAAGACTAGTCAAAGCAATCTCGCTTTCGTTTACTTTCTCCCACTGTTTTACTGGAATGTTGGCGTCCTTGTATTTTGGGCCTCTGAAAAAGTAGTTTGAGAAATTGTCATTTTTGACATAAGAAGGTGTAAGTAAGGCATACATAGGTGCCGAGCCATAATAGTCGGTAGCAGTAAAAATGATGTCTACTGCCCTGGTTTGACTGGAGGCATCTACTTCATCCAGAATCCCACCCTGTTTGATATCCAAATAGCAGCCGTATTTCTGGTTGTTCTGATTGCCGAGGTTGGCTGTCCCGTCAGTATTATAAGCAGCCTCAGTAGCGACAATGGGAATGCCGGCGAGAATATCTTCCGCATAAACCTCTTGGCTCCCCATATTCTGTGAGTTTCCTTCAGAGGTGTAATCAACACTCCCTGACTGATCCTGTTCGCCTTCGTGTTGGGGTTGTTGGTCTGTGTTTTCCGTCGGCCATGTTGCTTGGTCATTTTGTCCTGAATTTCCTTCATCGGATGCAGTGGTCCCTTGTTTTTTTAGTCGTAAACGCAAAATGGGTTCGAAAACCTTAATGATGGCCTTAACGTTATTAGCAGTGGCTTGCATGTTTGCTGACGTTTGCTGGGTCTGCTGATTAATGGCGTCAGAGTTCCTATTAAGTTCCTCCGATTTTCTATTTAAATCTTCCGACGCCTTGACTGGCTTGCTCGTTTTTGTTGTCGGTTGATTTTGTGAAAATACAGGCTGGGTAAAAAAGAGGATTGTCAGAACCAGGCATACTGTACGAATCAGGGTCATACTTTTCATAGTTGTAAAGTTTATTTTTCGTGGTCAAGATTTGACCACGATTTGGTTAAAAGCCATTTCGATTTGGCAGGTTAAAATTTGTATTGAAGCAATGCTTGTAAGGCAACTCCGACGTATCACTGCACCGCCTTCCGTTCAAGCTATACTTGATCAATACTTTCGCTTTTGTTTCCGTGATTGGAAGGCCTGACGGAGCGGAAAAACCAAGGGTTACACCGTTCAGATTGGATTTTGGTGCTAAACTATAAGGCGGCACTTCAATTACCCGATTAAAAATGGTAATAGCCTGGATATCTAGGATGCAATCGGACTTGTTGACAATATCAAACCTCAATAGGTATTTGAATTCATCACCTGCCCGCTCTTTACATTGTACCTCACCACTGAGAGAGTAGGGGGCGCTTTTTCCGGTTCCTTCACACCCGCAAGTAGCGGTGTTGCACTTTGGTTTGACCGTGATGTTCAGTCGTCTCGAACAATTGCCATCACCACCTTTGATGGACTTGCTATAGGCCATCAGCATCACAGTGTAGGTTTTACCACAATCAGGAAATGTGTAGGTGATTTCATTGTTTGCACCAGCCGCCTCATAGACCTTCCGGTTACCCTCATCTGTGATGTAGATACTGTACCATGAACTACAGCTTTGTTTTGAGTGGATGACCGGAAGCACAAATTTCACTGGCTGCATTTGCTGTGGTGGCAATACGATATTCGGGCTGAGAGCAAGGCCGACACTTCCATAAAATGCCTTTGCGCTACGCATGAAATTATCTGGTACAGGCTCCGCAAAACAATTGCAGATACGGCTGTCTGGCGAGCCCTGAGCGTGGATAAAAGTGGCAATAAATGGAAACATTACCATCATAGCTGCCATTACCGTTTTTATAATTTTCATTATTGTTTATTTAGAAGACTATAACGGAAACGGCGTCGACGTAGGATTCGGCATCTGCCGCATCGGCATACAGCGTCACTTGATTGCAGCTTTTTGAGTCTGTTTTAGTGATTTCTAGTTTTTCCCATTTGCAATTAGTTTTGGAGGAGGTGTTCACCACAGATGCACCAGTCGGCCCATAGCCCATATTAATCTTGCCTTTTACGACATACACCCAGCAAGTGACTTTCACCTTATTCTTTCCTGCCGGAATGTCAGAATTCACTATCCCCATGCCGCTATATGTGGTTTTAACATGCATCATTTTGCCACTCAACCCTTTGGGCCCCGCTGGTATGCAATTGCTTGCTGTTTTTACCAATTCAGTCATCACACAGGCATTATTCGCTAAAGTGCACAGCCAGAGTGTCCAGTTTTCTGCTTGAGAGTAGCGAAAGAGGTTTTCCATATCAAGGCAACCAGAATGGTAACATTCCATCTGTGGGTTATTGAACAAATAGCCTGCGGGACTCGTACGGTTTATTTCAAATTGAGGATTTGGCACCAAGTTTTGAGTCCAAACAAGGTTCACGTTCAATAGGACAATTAGATTTAGGAGAGTGATGAATTTCAAGACATTTTTCATAGTGGATGAGTTTTCTAAATAGTTTTTAATGACAAACAGAACTGTAAGACTACAAAGTGCCGTCTGCAACTGTAGGTCGAATTTGTTGTCCGTAAGAAACTTTAGACAATAGAATTTTCGAAGAGCTTTACATCGAAATTCTGTGATAAAGATGGGGGGTAAAAATGGGCACCGCAATTACCTTTTCGGGTACCAGTCACAGCAGATTAAATTGGGACAATCCTGTCCCTGAGCGCTTTTGCCACTGCCTCAGTGCCGCAGTTGACATGCAGTTTGGTATAAATATTCTTGAGGTGCTTTTTGACGGTATCAAGTGTGATATGACAGTCAGCGGCTATCATTTTATAGCTGTGGCCATTTACCAGCAGTTTCAGAATATCTTGTTCTCGTAAGGTCAAATTATGGTCAGACGCTTTACTGGATTGTCTGAAATGTTGAAATATTTTTTGGGCAATGAAGGGACTCATTGGCGTTCCACCTTCTGAAAGTTCTTGCAGGGCCTTGATGATTTTCAGGGGAGAGGTATTTTTTAAAATATAACCGTCAGCACCATTGCAGATGCTCTGAAAAATTCGTTCGTCGTCGTCGAATACTGTGAACATCATGACCCGGCAAAGAGGGCAGCGCTCTTTGATAATCTTTACAGCTGCGATACCTGTCATGCCTGGCATATCAATGTCCAGCATGGCCAAGTTGGGACTGGTTTTGCCGAATACCTCGTCCAGCAGAGTGAAGTCACCATAGCTTCCTACTAGTTCGAAACCACTCATGTCGGTCAGCAATAATTCCAGCGACTGCCGGAGTCGCTCATTATCTTCAAACAGGACTAAATTTGGTTTGCTCATAAGGTCGTAAAACTACGCCATCGGTTAACGATATTCTATTACCCATTCGGGTACTGCCTATTTCAACGGCATCGAAAGCTGCACTGAAGTTCCAAGGCCAGGAGCACTATTTATTATAAATTTCCCCTTCCATTTTTCCGCTCGCTGTTGCATGGAAATAAGCCCATTACCATTGTTTATGTTATTTTTCAAAAATCCAACCCCGTTATCTTTCACTTCCAGTAAAATGTAATACTGGTGGATTTCTACGTTGACTTGTGCTAGACTGGCAGCAGAATATTTAACTAAATTATGGATACTCTCCTTGAAAATTAAATAAAAATCGCGACGTTGCTCCATACCCATTTTGAGTTTGATTGATTCTTCAGGAAAATCCAGTTTGTACTGGATGTCCATACCTTCGAATGATTCTGCGGCATAGCGTCTCATTCTTGCAAAAAGATGTTGCAAGTCATCATATTTTGGGTTCACATTCCAAACGATTTCACTCAGGGCCTCACTGATACGTCGAATGTCTTCACCTGAGCGTTTAAGAAAGCTGTCCGCTTTTTCTCTGTTGTCGAGGTTTCGGTTTGCCAATTCTGTCAGGATTTGGATATTGCTCAACGAAGAGCCAATGTCGTCATGCAGGTTCTTGGAAATGATGTCCCTGACTTTTAATTGTTTCCGTAATTGGTTTAATCTAAATCTGTAGAGAGTATAAAATAGGCCTCCAAATAAGGCCGAAAAAAGCAGAATAAACCAAGGTTTCACCCAAAACGGTGAGCGAATTTCAAGGTACAATACTTTGGGTAGGCTTGGGATTCCACCAGCACCTTTTGCTGCCAAATCGATTATATATTGACCGGGCCGGAGCGCATTTAACTGAATAAATGGCTCCTCGATGGAGACCCATTCCCCATGTCCACTTACGGTGCGAAACCTGTAGATGTACTGTGTTTTAAATGGATACAACCAGTGCATGGCCGAGTAAGAAACGGCAATATTATTAGAGGAAAAGGGTAGAGAAAGATAACTGGCACTATCCGAAAAATGAGATAAATCTTGCGCTACATTGTTGACGGTAAAGCGCAGGATGTTCACTTTCATCGGTTCATGCTTCATTGCGAGAACTGACTCATGGAATATATTCAGCCTCGTACCATGATTGATGAATACCATTCCGTCTGGTGCGGCCCATACGTCTTTATCCATAAACTGGCTGAAAAGACCGTCTTCGGTGCCAAACAACTGCCAGTCGAGGGTTTTCCGGTCTACTGCGAGCAATCCTTCGGTGGTAGGGGCAAGCACGTAACCACCGGGCGTACACGCCAAATCGTTCATTTGTTGTGCGTTCAGGGAAGAGCCCTGGGGCCAGTTTACCGGCTCAAATTTTTTAGTGTCAAAAATATCCAGGCCATCGCCGTTGTAACCTACCCATAGACGGTCTTCTTCATCTATTGCCAATGATTTGATGAGTTTGTCTTTTAGCCATTTTCCTTTTTTGTTTTCGGGGTGAAAAAGCACCAATTTTTGTTTGTCTGGCTCTGCGTACCAAAGACCCTGGTTGGAGCCCACCCAGGCATGGCCTTTGGATGTTGTTTCAAGTTGGTAGAGATTTAAAAGGTTGAACGGCTTGTCGAGTGGGTTTTCGAAATTGGGGAACGAAAAACTGTCAACTGGAGCTAATGTCGCAGGGTCATATCTGAATAGATTTTGTTTGGTGAGGAGCCAGAGATACCCTTTTTTATCCACCTTCATTTCAATAATGGCTGTGTTTAATGTTTGGTTTAAAGTTAATGGTGTAACTAGATTTTTTACAGCGTTTAATTCCAACAATTTCCCATCAAAGCCAAGTGCGATTATTTTTCCGGAGGCCAGCATGGTCAGATCTTTAAGTCCTTTTCCAGGTCCCTGTTGTTTTACGGGTATAGCTTTCGATGAAAAACTGCTTTGCTCCACTGCCAATAAACTGAGTGGGCCAGCTGTTGGAATAATATATTGTTTGGATTCTTTATCGAATACGCCATTGTTAGTATAAATTTCATTTTGGGGCGCCCACGGAGCTGGGTAGATGCTTCTACCCAGCCGGGAATAATAGGGGTGAAGCTGAAAAAGATTTCCCTTTGCCCCGATGAAAACACCAGCATTTTTTGTCTTTGAAATGGAGACAAACTCCACCCTGTTGTCGGAGGATTGGTCTATTTTGAAGGAAGGAATCGCCTGTTTAAAAACGCGGCTCTTCGGGTTGTATTCCAATAAGCCACTGAGCGCACAAGCCCACAGTACGGTGGTGTCATTGAGCTGTTCTACATCTAAGGCCAACATGCCATTTTCCAAAACTCCTTTTTCATTAACATAAGGCAATGCATTGAGCCGCTTGTTGCGGATGTTGTAGTGAAACATGCTGGCGCCCCAGGTACCAAGCCACAAGCCGTCTTTGTCATCGTGGGCGATACTTGTCAAGGCGATGTTGGTTTTTGACGGCAAAGGGAAGGGCGTGAATTCACGAAAACGGGTGTCGAATTGATAAATTTTGTTGTTGCAAATCAGCCATATTTTGGTTGAGTCTGATGGGTCGGAAGTCATATCCTTGACGTTGTAACTCAAATCTGGTTCGCCGTTGTAAAAAGACTGTGGCTCCGGTGTGTAAAACAGGAAGCTGTCAAGTTGTGGAGAGAACAAAGCCAGTCCCATGCCTTTAGTAGCCAGCCAAACCTGGCCATTATTGAGGCATAGAATTTTGGGTACGCTTTGTACATGGCTGTTGTGGTTCCAGAGTTTTGGCCAGGATCTGATTTTTTGTGTCTGCAAATCAAAACGGGCAACGCCCCTGCGCAAGGAACCAATCCAAATGCTTCGGCCATCTGCTGAAGTGGCTACATCCATCAAAACATTATCGGGTATACTGGCGGGACCAGCCAGTATTCGTTGGTAGTGCCGCCCGTCAAATTTTATCAACCCATTGCCGGTAGCTATCCAAAGAAAACCGTCCGGGGAGTCGCAGACGGACGAGTTTAACCCTCCTGAAAGGCCCATCTGCCAAGAGTAGGCCATGTATGGACCAATACGTTCCTGGGCAGTTATTGATGAAAATGGAAGAAGGATAAAAGCTGCTACAGGGAATAAAAAAAACATCGAAAGCCGACAAGTTCCCTTAGTTGGTAAAACTTCAGACGCCGTATTTGTGCTGTAGTTATTTCTGTTAAATATGGAAAGCAACTTCATGGTTATTCAATTTGCCAATCCAATAGTGATGTTAATTGGGTCAAAAAGTTTCACATGTTGACCTACCAATAGTTCCTCCTTTTCATGTCTGGCCAAACTATGGATTTATCAGCAGGGAGGTGATTGATGATGCGCTGGTTTGCATTCATACGGTAATGGTTTGGCACTTCTAGTGAGATTACTCCTTAAAGTCTGCAAGCGAATGTAAATAGTTGGACGGGTAATTTACTGTAAGAATCGGAGATACGGTTTGGGATGGATCAACAAAGTGTTCCTATTCAGGATATGGATGAAGCAGTCTGCTTTCCAACCTCCTTTTTCTTCATTGATTTTTAGTCCCGGATTGACCAATCTTCTGTTTTCCACCCAAGAGTAGGGTTTCATATTGAGTATGTGTTGATTCCGTGAGGGAGGTGTAGGATTAACCACAGTGGACACAGAGTTTCACAGAGTATTTTCTTTGCATATTCCATACTTTCCGCCGGCCGATCTGAATCTCCTTTATTATTTCTTGAAAAGGACCCAAGCGTTTACAGTCCGGGCCCAGACATCCGCCCGAGTGCTCGGGGTATCGTCAAAGCGCAATGCCCAGATATCGTTTGAAATAACATAATATCAGTTTTATGCCCTCGGCCCAAGGAATATTTGCCCAATACCCAACGCCTAAGACCCCTTCCTGCAGGCAATACCCACCACTCTATACTCTCAATCCTTCACGCTAGGTCCCAAATCAGTCACGATTTGATATCTTCTATTCAATGCGATTGTATTTATACTCGAACAGCACTTTGTACTATTGAATTATATGCAAATGAATATAGCCGCATGTGTTCATCTATCATTATATCTAGATGCAAATATTGATAGCTATTTTACTGGCAAATAACCTAACCAATAGTGGTGCTTTGAGCAGATAAATTGTACAAGAATAACACCAAAATAAGAAGAACGGATCAGAACCAAGATCAAACGGATCAAGGATGCTCTGGCAGCCGAACGACGGATGTTTGGAGGCTATTTTGACAACCGTAGCTTGCGGTACGCGCCACCAGAACTGTATTTGAAATTGCAGGATTATACTGGTGCGTTGCGTTATTTCAACTGGTTTCACAAAAACTTTTAGGACGATATCGCTTTCGGCAGTTTCTTTTTTGAGTGGACGGTGACCCTCTTTAAGACAAAACGACTCAAACTAGCAGGACATAAGGCGATCGAGACCTTTTGTTCGAATGCATACTTGTTAGATTACTTCCTTCAGCTAGAACCCAGGTTGGCTCCTCAAACAGGTGTTTATGGCGAAGGGTACGAATATTTGGTGAAGCACTTTGATTACAACAAGGACCAGGAGGAGCTGGTTGATTTTGCAGCATGGCTATCCTAGTTCATAAAGACAGAATTGTTTATTAGCTACACAAGCAAGCACATCGAGATCGAAAGGCAGTTGGTGACCGAGCCTGCAGGACCCAAGCGTTCAAAGCTCATTAAGGCCAAGTACGAGTTGCTGGATGATTTGGAGTAGAGACTTAAAAGAAAACGCCCATGAACATCTCCTGCTAATGGGCGCTATATCTAAAGTATTCGATTCCCTATGCCTTCTCCTCCAGCACCGACAATAATCCCTGATCGATAAGGCTTCTTTTGGGTTTGAGGTCGCGGATAGGGCCCTTTTTGACAGTGGCTTTGCCTTTGAAATGGACAAACTTGGAAAGTTGCTCAGCCTGCTCGTTCGAATGGTTGAGGATCTCCATCAGACACTTGATCAACCAGTCAAGGGTGTTTACTTTAGTAGTTTTCTATTGGAATATCCTCTTGAAATTAATAAAAAGTGACGAATATTCAAAAAGTTATATGTTGTTCATTTAAATTATTCTACTTTTCGATAACCTAAGTGTAAAATATAATGTGGAAGTTAACATCCTGATGTAATCAAACTATAATCGAATAAGCGGCTATGCTCAATAAAACCACACTCCATCAGAAGAGTATCCTGTTACTAATTCTCTGCTGTATGCTTTATGGGAAGATCTATACCCAATCAGCAAAACTAGAGCTTGTTGCCACTAATGGTGGGGTTAGTGTGACACCATATATGAGTGTATCCTGGTCGATCGGGCAGATCAGTACCAGTACTGCGAGTGGTGGCCCGATCATCATCACTCCGGGGTATCAACAAAGTTTTCCATCCTTCCTGGCTAAGCCAGGAGTAATTCTGGATTTTAGGATAAACAAACTGGAAATGGCAGTTGAACTGGATTGGCAGACCCATTGGGGAAGCCGCATTTCAGGTTTTACCATTGAGTGGTCAGTGGATTGCTTGAATTGGGAGCCAATCTCTTATATCAAAGGCAGAGGTCAAGACGATGCATACCTGAAATACCTTTTCGTCGACTCCAGGCCTAAGAATGGATATAATTACTATCGGCTCAGATTAGAAGACCAGGATGAGGGATCCCAAATATCGGAGGTTCAATACGTGATCTTCGACAAAGATTCAGCCGCAAAGACAACTATCTATCCGAATCCTAACTGTGGTCGATTCACGTTGCGTATCGATAACCCTGCAGGAGAGAGGGCAGCTCTGGAGATTTTTTCCAGTAGGGGCAATCTGGTATGGGAGCAATATTTCGAAGAAGGGAAAATGCCTGAAGTTTGGAAAATGGAATTAAACTTGGAACCGGGGCAAATGTACTATGTGGTTTCACGAATCGGCAAAGGCATGTCCACCCAAAAGATGGCCATAATAGAGGGTTATTGAACTTATCCCAAGGAGAAATTTGTAAATCAAATTCTAATCTAAATCCTATACTCATGTGCAAAGTATTCTTAAACCGAATCAGCATGAGAAATCATGTAATTACAGCATTCCTTTCATGTATGCTTGTTGGTGGGAGTCTCTATGCGCAAGGCGTACCTCAGGCAATGAGTTACCAGGCCGTTATTCGCGATGCCAATGGAAACCCGATCCCAAATACTCCAATGAAACTGAAAATGAGCATAATAGCATCAGGCAATACAATCTATCGGGAGATTCATATTAAGGTTTCAAACGCATTTGGACTGGTGGATGCAAAAGTTGGTATGGGCCAGGAGGTTCAAGTTGGTGATTTTCCAACTATAGATTGGGGGGCCGCGAATCATGTATTACAAGTGGAAGTATCGATTAAGGGAGATCCATACGTTAATCTGGGAAAAAGCCCACTCTTGTCTGTCCCTTATTCCTTTGTTGCTCAAAAGTCCATTGAGGGAGATGAGGATGCTGATCCTACAAATGAAATCGAACTTCCCACCAACCCTACGGATGGTACTATCGCTTTTTACAATACAGGCGCTTGGCAGGTGCTGACGCCAGGCGCCGACGGTCAAGTTCTGACACTGAGTGGGGGTTTACCTGTATGGGCAGACCCTCCCCTCCAAATTGGAGATATACATGCCGGGGGCATTATTTTTTATCTGGCGGGACCTAATGAAGACTTAAATGGCGATGGAATGCCTGATGTGGGATTAGTAGCCGCAGGCTCAGATCAAAGCGGAGGAGCACAATGGGGCTGTATTGGTACAGATATACCTGGAGCACCGAATGTAAATTCATTTCCACCATCAGGTCCAGGAGCAGATGTTGGCTGGGGGGCAGTGAATACTGCAGCTATCGTTGCTAATTGCGCGACTGCCGGCATTGCAGCGAAGCTGTGTAATAATTTAGTATTAAACGGCTTTAATGACTGGTTTTTACCCTCTATAAGTGAAATGAATCTGATGTATGTTAACCTCAAATTGAATGGGCTCGGAGGTTTTGTTAATTTCTACTACTGGAGTTCTACGGAGTTCAATGTCTCCGATGCTTGGGTCCAGAACTTCTACGATGGTAGTCAATTCACCCTCAGCAAGGGGGGCGTTCTAGTTCGGGCTGTTCGGGCTTTTTAACCATTCATCTACTTAGTCATTTGTCCCGCCTAGTTGTCGATTTTTACTCTTTATAGCTTTGAATTTTGATGTGCTGGTTTTTAAAGAGGGGTGTATAAGTTGGTACTAAAAATGTTTGAGTATATAAAAGAGTTCACAAAAGATGACCGAACATCCTCGGAGAGTCGTGTATCACATTGCTCTAAGATAAGGAACCGCATAAGTGTACGGTTAGATTGGTTAGAAGCATTTGTTGGGGGAATTAAGTAAAGGAATCAGTCCATCTGGAAGCGTTCCTTAATGACTTCAAAGTATTGAAATTCGAAATACCCCTGCGCGACGATATTAAGTTATTATCCGTCAGAAAACAAGCTGAATTGATTCAGATGATGGAAAGTATAGGTGAATAATTTACATTCAAGTGGAACAATAAAAAAGCACCCATGAACATCTCCTGCTCATGGGCGCTTATATTTTCGTGTGTAATTATACTTAAGCCTTTTCCTCCAGCACCGCTGATAGCCCCCGATCGATCAAAGCATCTTTTTTGGGCTTGAGGTCGCGGATCGGGCCTGTTTTTACAGTAGCTTTGCCTTTGAAATGGACAAGAAGTGAAAGTTGTTCAGCCTGCTCATTCGAGTGGTCGAGGATTTCCATCAGACATTGGATCACCCAGTCAAAGGTGTTCACATCGTCGTTGTACACAAGAATCTCGGCAGCCTTACCGGTGCCAATATCAATAGTCTCTTCGAGGAGAATTTCTTCGTTGTCCTGTTGCCAGTTCATAAAGCAAAGATAAGGGTTAGTCGCCTAATTGACTCAATGCTTCACGGACCTTCTCAAAATTGGGAAGATCACCAGCACTTTCCATGACTTCCGCGTAACGGACAATGCCTTCGGCGTCAATCACAAAAGCAGAACGCTTTGCCACACCTTTCAGACCAAGAATCCATTCGTCATAGAAGGCGCCATACGCTTGTGCTGTTTCTTTGTTGAAGTCGGAAAGGAGGGGGAAGTTGAGGTTTTCCAGTTCCCGGAATTTTCCAAGTGTGAATGGTCCGTCCACTGAAATGGCCAAGACCTGAGCATCCAGATTCTGATAAGCTGAGATATCATCACGCATAGCACACATCTCCGCTGTGCATACACCGGAGAAAGCTGCTGGGAAGAAAAGTAAGACTATTTTTTTTCCTTTGTAATCAGAAAGAGAAACGATTTGTTTTTCAGGATTTGGGAGGCTAAAAGCCGGGGCCATCTGGCCAATCAACGTGTGCATATAGGATAGTTTTCTGGATAACAAGGTAAGGAGTCTTCCGGTTTAACGACGAAGTGAGATTTCAATCAATTCAGTAAGTTGACTATTGGAAAAGTTGTCGTCAGATACCAAGATTAACTGCCGTGTGGATGTTGAATGTTGGCGACCCAAAGTTAGTCCTTCTATGTTGTCAAACCGACGACGTATGCCGCTTTTACGCTCAGCCTGGAAATCATGCACCAGCGAAGTATGGACAGGATGAATGGTCTCCGAATCCAGATCGCAAAGACTTGGATGGTCCTTCAACTGCGTCGCAGAGGATAAATCAGCTTGAAAAACCAGAATGTCGTTTCCGGTCAACGGTGACCAGGATCGCTCCAGACACCAAAGGTATCCTTCTTCATCCCAGAATAGATCCACCAGGCCATGACTATTTTGTGCGTAATAGAGCAATTCATGAAGAATCTGTCCTGTAGCCATGTTGAGGAAGATTAATCTTATTGGATGATATGGTGGCATCCAGGTGGCACCACAATCCTCATCCTGTTTGAGCATATGTTCGCAAGCAACAACAAGCAAGGTTCCATCTGCAGAAATTGCCAGACTTTCCAATCCAGAATTTTCATAAATACCCTGCCCTTTTTGACCAGGTTGAAATGCTGGAGGGAGCTGGATGACTCGGTTCACTCGGCCTTTTAAATCCATAAAATTGATGGTGGAATTGGCCTCGTCGGTCCATATCAGCGTCTCGCCATCTGGGGTCATCCGAATCGATTCCGGATCCAATGATTTCGGTGCAGGGCCGTCGCTGTAGGTGATGCGTGTTTCACTATGGATCGTTGGTGTGCCATCCAGGCTGTCCAGAGTCAGGCTATAAAACCGTCCGGGGGCATTGTCAGCAATGACATAATACACTCCGTGTCGTTGATCAAAACAGATCCCGGATAGGCCACCGATTTTCACGGAAGCATCTATACCCTTGTAGCTATCGGGAGGAAGAGTGTGAATCTTGACTTCTTTACTGGTCCAGGCTGACTGAGCACAAACCGGACGAAACCCCGACAAAAACAGGATAATCAGATACAGAAGTGTCTGGATATACGTGATCATAAACAGCAGTCCGTTCGTTCGTCGAAAGATACAGACTGCTAGGCAGTGATCTATGCGTCGCGCAATTTGGCAATGGCATTCAGTTTCTGATACAGCTGTTCAGCTTCGCGATAGCTGAGGGTCTGTTGACCATCGCTCATCGCTCGTTCCGGTTGCTCATGCACCTCGACAATGACACCATCCGCTCCGGCAATGGCGGAGGCCATGGCGATCTTGTCCACAAAGGCTCTTACTCCGATGCCATGGCTTGGATCTGCAATGACAGGCAAGTGGGTCTTGTCTTTGAGCATGACCAGAGCGTTGATGTCAAATGTATTTCGATAGGCTTGCTCATTTGAACGGATACCCCGCTCGCACAACAAGATCTTTTCATTGCCTTGTGAGAAAAATCACTTCTATGCATTTCATCAAAATATATTACCCATCCTCCCCAGGTCGTCGGAGATGTTTTACCTTTTTTCCTTCAGCACTACTTCGAATTAATTCGTCCAATCGTTTCCACCGAGTGGCATCCTGTTTAGCACTGATCACCCACCAGATAGAAGGCTTTTTAATTGATGGAGGTAATTGTTGAAAAAATATCCAAGCGGGTTTATCCTTTTTAAAGATGTCTTCAAATTCTTTTGGAAAAATGATCGATTTGATGTCTTGTTCAAAAGAATACAACCCTGATTTTTCGGCCTTTTTTCTCGCATAAGCCGCTTTGCCAGCAGGTTGGATCATGTTTTCCTTCAGCAATTCAGCATACCGTTTTACATTGACATCGCTCCAAATACTGGTTGGCTTTCTCGGAGTAAACCGGATACGATATCGATCCTCGTCTACGGATCGGCGAAGACCATCTATCCAGCCAAAGCAGAGTGCCTGGTCGACCGATTCGGGCCAGGTCATACTGGGTTTGCCGGTATGTTTTTTATAGTAGCCTACCCATTGTTCCCTGGCGTCAAGATGATGTACTTCCAACCATCTATAAAAGGCAATGGGACTGTCAAAAAAGATGGTTTCTTCATCTGGATTCATGCGGCGTATTTATTTTGAACAAAAGGCATTTGCCCAGACCAAACTTGCATAAAGATGCGCAGGTCTTTCCATATCACAAATCAATTGTTGCCGACTATATTCTCGTGGACGGTAGGGGCCATCAGGTGTGGCTGCCAGTTGCACAAGTCGATCCAGAGCGATCTGCCCTCGTCCAAGTATAATAGCAATCTCATTAAGGGATTGGTAAATAGCTTTTTCAGCATAAGGAAGATGATACCATTGGGCATGAAAAAGGTCGAGTTTTTCAGTCCAAAGAGTATGCACAATATTTAAATTGTCATCTATGGTCAGAAGAGTTTGTTGGCCATTTTTTAAATCTTTGTAAACGTCAAAAAAGTCGTTTGTTAATTGCAAAAGAAACCCTAATGTACAAATAGCTCTTTCCTCTTTTAGGGACAAAAAATGATCCAGAATGACCCGATAAAGAAGGGTGAAAGCTGCACCCTTTTCTGCAGTGATACTCACCAGTTTTTCAGGTGAAAGAATTTTGGGCCTTACTTGCATGAGGCTATCATCCTGAGCCTTGCCCGACTGCTTGAGGATACGGTCAAAAAGGGTTTTGTCAGGGACATTCGCATGAAGGTCATCCAGAATAGAGTGCACAGTGTGAAGGGCTGGATTTGACATTTCCCTGGATATTAGAATCTCATCATGCGTCATGGCATGCTCATCCATCAAGTCATCATAAAGGGGGGTCATAGCGCCAAGGAGCAAGGCATTTCTTTGTTCAACTTCAGTCGCAGGCCTCCCTCTCAACGTGGTAAACCATGAAGTGGTAATGGCAGACAAGCGAGTTGACTGAAGAATGCGCGGATAATGGTTCTGAAGCCCTGGGTGTTGCTTTACCCATTGCTGGGTCATACGGTCATTCCGACCATAAACAGTCCATCCCAAGCGGGACAAAGCAGTTAGGGTTTGCCAATAGCCCACTATGATAAAGATTCTTCATTTCTCCACGCCAGAAAAAGAAAAATTGCAGGAGAGATTGCGAAGAGTAAAAACCACCACGCATTTGGTCCTCCCACAAAAGGAAAGAAAGCAAGGGCACCAAGAAGAATGATAATTGCGCCTAACTTTTCCCATTTCCAGATTGAAAGATAACCGATCAGAAAGGCAAGATGAGCGAATTGCTGGAACCAGATTGATTTTGGTGGCATTGCCGATTCCAATTCACTGAACCAGGTCAAATGTTCAATGAAAAAAGCACCCCAAAGCAAGAATTCCGCCACGGCCAGGGTACGGGCTATCCATCGACATCGCTGGCTGGTGAAGTAGGTTCCCATGTTCAAATATACGTGTCAGAACACGGATTGAACAGAAACCAGGGTAGATTTTATTTGCGTTTTCGGCGAAAGGTGAGTGAACTCTTCCCTTGAGAAAGAATTAGCTCGTCGTCAATGCTCATTGTCATTGTTTGTTCGCTGATAGCAGAAATGAACGCTTGTTCCTGATCAAGGTTTGGGCAAGCCATTTTGGTGGAAATGCATGTTCCGAAAGTCAAGGTTTGGCCACGGAGGAGGAAGGTGGCATTAATGCGATTGCAGCCTCCACTACCGGTAATCGTACTATTTAGTGCATTCAGAATCAGGTAGGGTGTTTGACCATTTTCTTTCGGCTGAATAGGGACATCATCTATCGATACAAGTTCCCAAACATCATGCAGATTGTATGGGGACTGGTAAGCGCCACAACCAGAGTAGGCTTGCGGAGTTTCTTGACCTGTGAGCTGGATATTGACCTTTACTGTATTTGTCTTCTGCTCACCTGACATGTCATCCAGGCAATCTGCGATGTTTGCGACAACCTCAATGTGGCCATCTCCGGAAGCACCACTATACATATAATATACTCCTGCCTCAGAAGGGTTCTGACTGACCAGAGGGAAATTGACATTCATTTCTTCTGGCCCTAAAGCCTGAAAATGGATCGTACCGGAAGGCGAGATCTCAACCATCCAGAATGGTTCATTTCCTGTGGCTCGAAAAAAGACGTCTTCTGTATCATTAAAGAGAACCTCTTCGGGTGCTTCGCGTGTCAATACATAGCTCTCGGGAAAATCTGTTTGAATCCGTTGGCCTGTTTCATCTACCAGGACCAGAGTTTCATCAACAACTTGCAGATGGTTCATTCCAAGTATCGGTTCAGACAGGATGAGTTGTCCTGATCGTTTGTATTGGAAAGTTCCTTTCGTTACCGTCGGTTCAAGTTCACGATCCATGAACCGCTTTTCTACAGTACATGTTTGATCTGCATTGAGCGTGACTGTGCACGCAATCCCGGGGCAATCAGCGCAAGGGAGAAGTCCGTGAAAGCTACCCGATGGACCGGAATACCGACCGAGAGAGCAACTGCTTGCCAGGAAAAGAACAAAGACAAGGGTTTGGTGTAGTGTGGGCATGCAAGATGGATTGATCAAGCAGAATTCTGTTCGTCTATGATACGTTGCTGTCATAGAATAGGTTGCGAAAAAAGGTGTCATCAGTTCATTCTTCCATTGAATTTCAATGAATACATTACTTTTATCAAATAACATTGCAATATGAAAAAGCTACTTTCTCTTCTAATCTTTGTCTTTGCTGGGCAAACATTGATTTTCGGTCAGTTTGAATTACGTCCAGTGGTAGGCATCACAAAGAGTTCATTGAAAGACTTTACTGATGTCGATATTAAAAGCCAGGTGGGATTTACGTTTGGTGTAGATCTCCTGTATGGAAGCCGTATGTATATACAGCCTGGACTACATTATGAGTCCAGTAAAAATAAACTGGTTCCGAATTCTGGAGCCTCGTCCAAATTGAAAGTGAACAAGGTCAGTATTCCATTGCTTGTTGGCTATAAGTTATTTAATACTGATACAGATCATTTTTTCAACTCACGAATTTTTACTGGACCAAGTATGTCTCTTGTGACCTCGGTAGATGATGGAGGCAGCCCACTGGCAATAAAAAAGGATGATTTCAAGTCCCCTGTTTTTGGGTGGAATGCCGGAATCGGAGTAGATATTCTGGTCTTTTTCTTTGATCTGAATTATCAATTTGGACTATCAGACGTGTTTGAAAATCTCAGTATTCAGGGGATTGAGGGGCAGAATTCCAAGAATAATATTTTTTATCTGAGTGCCGGGATACGGTTGAAATTATAATCGGCTAAGGACATTGTCGTGTACGTTGGAATTCGGGTTGACCTCCAATGGAGGTATAATGTCAGGGGCTGATGTTATTTTCTCAACCCATTTATGGGGCATAGTTTCTATTTATAATAGGGCCTTGACTAGATGACGCTCTTTACGTCCTGTTAACTCTTTCTTATTTAAATCAACAACCAACTTAAAACAAGAACCACCAGGATTTGCAGGACGAACATGATCGCTCCAAAACCAAGTGCAATACGACCAGTTTTGTAGAGTTTTTGCAATCGGATGCTCAAGCCTATGGCCACCATGGCCATTGTGAGGAGTAGTTTGCCGGTATCTTTCAAAAAACTCAACAAATCGGCTGGTAGAGAAACAAATGAAACTAGGGTGACGACAATTAAAAATCCCCACAGATAATAAGGAAGTTTCAACTGATCATGCCAAGGTGCCGAACGATTTGCTAAAAAATTGAAGAAGATCAGACCAGGAACAAGAAGAGCCACCCGACCCAATTTAACAGTGAGCGCAAGATCTCCGATATGATCGCCGAGGGCATACCCAGCTCCAGCGACATTACCAACGGCATGCAGGGTGCCTCCAATCAATGTGGCGGAAAGCGTATCAGATTGCGGCCATAAACCTAAAATGGCAGGTAAGGCAAGCATGCCGAGTAATCCCATTAAATTGACTACCGCCAATGCAATGCCCACATCTTCCTTCTCTTTTGTCAATGATGCAGAGAGTGCTGCTATCGCTGATGAACCACAGATGGCTGTTCCGAAACCGACCAACCAACCAGTTGTTGTCCGACACCCAAAGAGGTTGGCAAGCATCCAGGTCAGAAAAAGAATGATGATAATTGTGAGTATTAAAACCCAAAGTGTACCTGAGCCTAATGCCGCCATATGCTGGAATGAAATACCAAAGCCCAAAAAAATGATAGCTACATTCAGGACCTCCTTACCCGTCCAGGCGATTCCGGAAGAAGCTCTTTGTGGGTGCCATCCGATGTTTCCCAGTATCACCCCAAAGATTAAGCCGAGAAGCACCTCGTTCATCCGAGGGATCATAGGTGAAAGGAGGAGAGCCACCAGTGCAAGAGTCAAGGTGAGCAGAATGCCGGGTAACCGACTGGACCAGGAGGAATGAGACATATGTGTAAAAGTACACCAAGTCCACAAACGGCCTGTGTGATGATGATTACGAAACTTGTATTTATGAGTTGTCGACAATCCCTTGGATCCAAAGCCACAAATTCTTTATGCAATATTCTGGCAATTGAACGTGACAAATAGCTCTCGTTTGCGTACTCATTTGCATTTGGTCTCGTCGTGATAGTGCCTAAAAAAGTTGACACATTCGGAAGGTAAAACAAACCACTTAATAATGGCAAAGAAGACAAAATCAATGTCATCTTCATTGAACAGGCAAAATTTGATATGTGCCAGGAACGGACTAGATTCTGCAGAAATCTGAGACTGACATAGATGGGGTTCCGAGAATTTTCTACATTGAAGCCATTGATAGTGATACCCGATCCAATTTTTAGATTATGCTGAGATCTTTGCAGAATAGCCGTTCCTATTTTTATCTGCTCTCTTTCCTGGAAGGAGGAGCTGTTATGGGATGTGAACTGGTAGGGGCCAAGTTGCTCGCTCCCTATTTCGGCACCTCACTCTATGTGTGGGCTGCAGCATTGGGGATTACCCTTGGCGGACTGATGTTAGGCTACTTTTTTGGAGGGAGACTTACGATGCATTTGATGGATAAACCTGTCAAGTTGTATTGGACTCTAGCATTGTCAGGAACAGCTTTTTCAATAATGCCGCTCACAAGTCATTGGATCATGGATCAGGCGATACATCTGCCTCTTCAATGGGGAGCCCTTTTATCATTAGGCGTTTTTATGCTCCCTCCATTGTTTGGCATGGGAATGGTGTCACCCATGATTATCCATCTATTGACCAAAGAACGGATACAAGCGGGCAACCAGGCCGGGAATGTATATGCCATCTCCACGCTGGGTGGTATTTTGACCACATTCCTGTTCGGATTTTTTCTGATCCCCACGTTTGGCGTTTCTACACCAGCATATTTGGGTGGTATTGGATTAGCCATGATGCCCATGTTATCGTTATTACGAAGAAAAAGGTGGTGGATACTTGTGCTTCCCTTACTGTGGGTATTGATCGTTATTGAACACTTCGGATCGATTAATATCCATAAAAAAGAAGATTCATTGCTTTACCAATCCGAAGGGCTGCTTGGCCAGATGGAGGTCAGGGAATGGTCAGCGGATGCCGGTTACAATGTTCGGGCACTCTTTGTCAACCATACCATGCAAACCGTCTTGAACTTGAAAAGCGATGTGCCAGATTATTGGCCTTATACACAACGCATCCAGACGATCAGTGAGCATTTGCCAAAAGGACAACGGGCCCTTGTCCTCGGAATGGGTGCCGGGATGGTTACAGAAAGACTATCAAAATATGGCTTTGAGGTCCATTCCGTAGATATTGACGCTCGCCTGGCCAATGTCGCCCGCACTTATTTCGGGCTGGATACTTCGAAGGTTAAAATCATCATTGTAGATGTGCGTCATTATCTCCGAACCTCAAAGGAGAAGTATGATCTTATTGTATTTGATGTGTTCAAAGGGGAGTCAGCCCCCAGTCATATGTTGACTATGGAAGGTATTGAAGATGCAGGCAATCGTCTAGATCCAAGTGGACTCATCTTATTAAATTTCTATGGATACCTGGATGGTTCGTTGGGAGAACTGGCCAGGAAGGTTGCGCTCACCTTTGATCGAGCTGGATA
>JAHEAU010000116.1 GCA_024642625.1 Lewinellaceae bacterium | reverse complement strand
TTTCTGTGAATCACTTCTGGAAGATTTAAAAGAAGGAAATACAGTGACAGTTACACTAGAAGGTTATTGCAGCCCACGTGCTGCTTCAAAGTACAATCGGATGCTTGGCTATCGACGTGCTGTCAGTATTCGAAATTATATGATGTCCTATCGTGATGGTGTTTTTGCATCCTATGTCAAGGAAAAGAAACTGGTCTTCCAGGACATTTCATTTGGTGAGGATCGTGTCCGCGATGGAGTTAGTGACAATCTTTCGGATGAACGATTGTCGATTTACTCGGTAGAAGCGGCACTTGAACGTCGTGCTGAGATCATCAAGGTGGTCGTTGATAAACCCTAATCCCTGAATATGGCTATCCAACGAATAATGAGAAGTATGATTAGAGCCTTGTTAGTGGGATCCATTTTCCTCATGGCCCAAATGACGGCCCAGGCCACACATATTGTAGGTGGCTCTATGCACTATAATTGTCTGGGAAATGATAATTATGAAATTATACTCACTGTCTATACCGATTGTAGATTAGGGCAGGCTCCATATGATGATCCTGCCTGGGTTGCGGTTTATGATGGAGACGGTATTCCAGTAGATACGTTTTTGATGCATTTGGGCAACAAGATTGATACAATTGAACTGACTGATCCCTGTTTCCTTGCCTTACCTGACCTGTGTGTACGGGTCACACAGTACAAAGAAGTCATTCATTTGCCTTATAAGATAGGTGGTTACTACGTGACTTATCAACGATGTTGCCGGAATGAAACCATTCAGAATATTATCGATCCCCTCAAAACAGGTGCGACTTATTATGTATTTATTGGTGATCAAGCTTTGGCGGAATGTAACAGTGCGCCTTCCTTTAAAGAGTGGCCTCCTATTTTTGTTTGCGCGAATGAACCATTGTACGTAGACAATGGAGCGATTGACCCCGATGGTGATTCGTTGGTTTATGAACTGTTTACACCTTATACAGGGGGAGTGTATATAACCAACCCACAGCCTAAACCTCCTTTTCCACCTCCATACGAGGAAGTCATTTGGAAAACACCTCCTTATGACTTGAGTAACCTTATGAATGGTTTGCCGGGTGGGGTTCCATTAGTTATTGATTCCAAAACAGGAGTCATGACAGGTAAGCCAAACACCATTGGCCAATTTGTAGTTGGCGTGAAAATCAAGGAATATCGAAATGGCGTATTGATCGGAGAACGATTCCGAGACTTTCAATACAATGTGGTGCCATGTATCATTACCAAAGCAAACATTGTTCTAGCCGATACCGTCCAGTGTGATGATTATCAAGTTGCTTTTGGCAATGGAAGTACAAATGCTTCGTCTTATTTCTGGGACTTTGGTGATCCAACAACTACTGCCGACACATCATCGTCATTCGAACCATTCTATAATTATCCAGACTCTACTGGATTTTATACAGTTATGCTGATTGCTCGGGCAGGTCAGTTTTGTCAGGACACGACATATCAAACGATTTTCATTCAAAAGAACTCTATTGTACCAGGAATAGATTTGTCTGTTCCTCTTTGTGAGGACAGTTTGGTTGTTCTGTTTAATGATGGTTCAATTGACCCGGTCAGTCCAATCATCAAATGGGATTGGACGATTACTTCGCCTGGCAATCCTGTACTGGTGTTTAACAATGAACAGAATCAGTGGACATTTCCATCAACGACAACGGCCATTGTCAATTTAAAAGTGGAATCATTTAATGGATGTAAAGCAACCATCGTTGATACGTTCCAACTGAATACACTGAAAGTTCCAGATCTGATATCAGATACCTTAAACCTCTGTTACCTTGAAACGACATTCCTCAACCCCAATTATGATCCAAACCTGTTCTATAGTTGGTCGCCACCGAATGGAATACTTGATCCATTAACTGACCCTAACCCTGAGATCCAGGTCACAAAAACGACTGATTACACAGTTGAAGTAACAGATTCAACGGGTCTGTGTATTGTTGAAAAAACAGCCAATCTAATGGTCATTGGCCTCCTTCCAGATATAAGTATCATAGTGGCCATTCCAAGTTGTACTGATTCAATTGTATTGGCAACCACCCTTGACAGTATTCCTCCTGATATTACCATTTGCTGGACTGTAACAAAACCTGATGGCGTAATCGATACGATTGCAAATTCAGTCAAATTGGTTCTTAAGGAAAGTGCACTATTATATATCTGTGCCACAATAAAAACAGATTCATGTGCATCTACCATTTGTGATACGATTCAAGTCAACCTGATTTCTGAACCGGGTCTCGTGGACACGATACATATCTGTGAGGGAGACAGTGTGTATTTACATCCTGGTGCAGATCCAAATTTGATCTATTCTTGGTCGCCTCCTACTGGATTGGATAATCCCAATGCACCAAATCCATTAGCATCTCCAACTGTCACCACGTTGTACACTTTGATGATGACAGACACCATTGGACTCTGTGTGTTGGAAGATGAAGTATTGGTCATTGTAAATGATTCGACCAAGTTGCTCGATTTTGATTGGGATGTTTATTGTGATGGGTTGATGGTCGATTTTATCAACACCAGCCAAAATATTTCCGAATTCCATTGGGACTTTGGCGATCCTTCTACCGATTTAGACATTTCAGATCTGAAGGATCCTTCTTATATTTATCAAGGCCCGGGTACTTATCCTGTGACTCTTTGGACGGATGAGTCAGGAGTGTGCCCCCAATATGATACCCTTGTAAAAGACTTGATCCTTGAAATACCGGTAAACGAAGCGTCTTTTACTTACGATTTTACCATTTGTGGAAACCCGACTTATATACAGTTCTACGGGATGGACGAATCCACATATGGTGAAGTGACTTCCTGGTCCTGGACATTTGGAAACCTGGGCACTTCCAACGTGAAAGACCCAATCTTGATCGTGACTGAATCACAGACTATAGAAGTGACATTAGTTGTTGTTTGGGATGAAAAATGCTCTGATACGACCACCCAAATCATTGAGGTCAATGTAATTGAATTGAACATACCGTCTTTCATGACGGTCTGTGAAGATAGTTGCATCCAAATCCTTTCCGGTGGTGATCCGGCCTGGGTGTATGAGTGGTTGCCCAAAAGTTGGGTTGTCGAAGGTGGTGATGGACCCAATCCATTGGTTTGTCCGGATAGTGAAGGGGAATTGACCGTTTCTGTTCTCGCGATCCAATCAAATGGGGACACATGTTTATTACTCGATACAATGGCCATTTTACTTGATCCATGTATGTTCCCTTGTGATTTGATTGATGAAGTCATTACTTGTTTAGACACGGTTTGTCTTACACTTGACGATTGTGATGGAGAGCTCACTTTGGTCTGGTGTACTCCGGATGGTGATACGTTGGGAATAGGAACGACTATGTGTATCCCGACCTCAATTTTGGAATTTGTAGTTGTTAAAAAAACTGGTCCGTTTGGATTTATGGAAACGGATACCATCTTTATCGAACACCTCTTTTATACCGTTCCTGTCACAGCGATATCTGATCCGTATGAAATTCTAATGGGTGGATTCAGCACATTGATTGGTTCAACCCCGGCAATCGTCAATTATATGTGGACACCTCCACAAACACTGAATGATCCGTTCTCTTCCATGCCAATTGCTACACCTGACACAACGACGATTTATACATTGAAAGTGACAGATGCGTTGGGATGTATTGGAGAGGATACAACGATTGTCTACGTCCGGACAAAAATCTGTGAAGAACCCTATATCTTCATTCCGAATACATTTACCCCGAATGGTGATGGTATAAATGACGTTCTCTATGTACGGGGTTTCTATATCGATCAAATGGAGTTGTATTTATACAATAGATGGGGTGAACTCGTCTTTGAAAGTCATGACAAATCCCTGGGTTGGGACGGAACCTACAAAGGGCAAGGCCTGCGAACTGATGTTTTCGGTTACTACTTGAAAGTCAGTTGCTTTGGAGGTGAAGAATTTTTCAAAAGTGGCAACGTGACTCTGTTGAGACAATAATTACCACTTGTATAACCATATAATTGAAGGTTAATAAATGCGGACAGAGCAAGCGTTCTGTCCGCATTTGGTATCTTGATATACATGAAGCTGAACAGCACCTATTTTCTGGTCATCGTCTGGCTCTTTGCCTGTCAGTCCTTGCACGCAACCCATATTGTTGGAGGTGAAATGAGTTATCGCTGTTTGGGCGATCAACAGTATGAAGTTGTTTTAACGGTCTATCGAGATTGTTACAACGGTGTTCCCTTCTTTGATGATCCATCTTCTATTGGTGTTTTTGACGCCAATGGTGTGTTGATCAAACATTTGCAGATCCCCTATATCGCCGATGATACTCTCAAACCTGTCCTCACTGGCGATTGTTTTGTTTTACCCCCCAATGCCTGCGTCCACACATCTACATTCCGGGATACGGTGTCACTTGAAGTTTCACCAGGAGGCTATACGCTTGCTTACCAGCGCTGTTGTCGCAACTATACCATTCTGAATATTGAATCGCCAGATAGTACTGGCGCAACGTTCAGCATTTTCATATCGGAAGATGCACTACTGGAATGCAACAGCAGCCCTGTATTCAAATCGTGGCCACCCATTTATATCTGCGTCAATGAGGCAATTGCATTTGATCATTCAGCAATCGATGCTGAAGGTGATTCCATAGTGTATCGTCTTTGCACGCCATTGAAAGGTGGAAGTTTACAAACCCCGCAGCCAGTTCCTCCTCTGGCTCCTCCCTATCCGGAGGTTGTCTGGCGCGACCCACCTTATAATCTCAATAATGTCATGGGTGGCATTCCCCTGAGCATTGATCCCAAAACAGGTTTTCTTACCGGTGTTCCTAATACGATTGGTCAGTTTGTCGTCGGTATATGCGCCGATGAATATCGAAATGGGGAGGTCATTTCATCGACCAGAAGAGATTTTCAATACAATGTTGGTGTGTGTGGAATGACAGTTGCCGGTTTCGCCAATCCGGAAATCAACTGTGGGCTGACTGTGAATTTTGAAAATATCAGCGCAAATGCAGACAGTTTTCTCTGGTATTTTGATGTGGAAAATGACTTGTCAGCAACGTCAACAGAATATAATCCTTCCCATACCTATCCGGACAGCGGGTATTATACGGTGATGATGATCGCCGAACCAGGAGATAAATGTGTCGACACGTTCTATCAGGTTATTCGGGTGGAACGGTTGTCCATCTTTGCTGATTTTGATTACAATTTCCCATTCTGCGAAGATTCTCTCACAGTCACCATCATAGACCAGTCAACTGATTCCATCTCCCAGATCATCAAGTGGGACTGGACGATGACGGGTAATGGTGACAAGTACACTTCGAACGAGCAATTTCCTACGTTTTATATTGATACTTCTGGTATCTGGATCATCAATCTCGTGGTTACTGCTGAAAACGGCTGCAAAGACACCTCCCGAATTATCTTCCCGGTTCGACTGGCAGTTTTACCTTGGCCGGATACAACATGGCGGATTTGCCAGGGAGATACAATTGCCTTGAATCCCGTTCCAGGTTATGGAGCCAATCTCAATTTTACCTGGTCACCAAATCAATGGCTATCCAATCCAAAATTACTCAACCCGCTGGCGTTTCCGGATACAACCATTGTGTACACCGTGAAGACAACGGCCATGAATGGCATTTGCAAGGGGGAGAAGATGGTGACGGTAGAAGTCAGCGATCCGATCATTTTAGAACTTCCACCAGATACAGTCATTTGTACCAACCCCATCCTCTTGGGTGCAATGTCAAATCGCCCTATAAAGATGGATTGGGCATTGGATCCACTATTTCAAACCATCATCGGATCTGGAAATCCGGCACTTTTGGATATTGAAGGTGACCAATGGATCTATGTGCATGCCTATGATTCCACCGGATGCGATGTGATTGACAGCATTTATGTCATCAATCGATCCATGGAAATGCTGTTGATGGACAGTTTATTGGTATGCCCAGAAGAATCCTTGGAACTGAACGCCATTTTCCCCGATCCATTGGATGTTTTAGCTGACATCCAATGGCTACCCGCTGGATTTTTTCCTGGTGGCAACAAGATGAATCCAGTGTTGTTTGATCACACCATTCCTGGAGAATACCTCATACAGGTACAGGCAACCAATCAGCATGGTTGCACAAATATGGACAGCCTCTTGATTGCTGTAGTCGATACTTCTTTAGGAGAATTAGCTATTGAACCCACCATTTGTTCTGGATTTAACGTCTTCTTTCATTTGGACGCACCGGGTAGTTTTGGCTATTCCTGGCATTTTGGTGATCCTGCTCAGCCTGCAGTTGTCGCTTCTGGGGCGGAAGTCAGTCACACCTATTCCGGACCAGGGACATATACAGTCAAGTGCTTCATCCAAACGCTTCCTGGATGTACAGATACCATCACCAGAGTTATCACATTGATTGATCCACCAATAGTGTTAGGATTGGATTGGACTTATGAAACATGTGCAGACACGGCAAATGTCCTGTTCTTGAGTACTTCTACAAATGACAGTTCGTCATTCATTCAATTGAATTGGTATGTAAATGGTGTGCCATCAGGTGTCGGCCCAACCTTTCCGTGGATGGTCTCTAAAACAGAAACTATTCAGGTCCAACTGGTCGCAACATCTGATAATGGATGCATCGATACACTGGCAACATCGGTGACACTTCCGGTGATCAAGTTGAATTTGGAAGAAACAGTATCCATCTGTCCAGGTGACTCTGTACAATTGAACAAGTCTGGTTCCACAGATTATACCTACAATTGGTCGCCAGTCCAAGGATTGAGCGATCCGACTGTGGCATCTCCATTTGCATCCCCGAACGGGACGACGATTTATACAGTTGAAGCGAGCTTTGTCAGTCCGGATACATGTTCATTATCGGGCCAGGTTGAAGTTATGGTAAATCCCTCACCGACTTATCAAATTCCTCCTGATACCTTGGTCTGTGATAGTCTGGCATTCCTGAAGGCCAATGTCCCAAGCGGAGTCTCCGTTTCATGGTGGTCTGATCCTGGGTTTACGCAGAATCTGATCAACGGAGCACAGATCCTCTATCCTGTTTTTCCAGAGAAGGACTTTTACCTGCGATTTATCAATCAGTATGGTTGCGTAGTCACCGATTCATTGAATGTGCAGTCTGCTTTTTTATCGATAGACCTTGCTGATACCCTGGCTCTCTGTCCTGGAGATACATTATTGATTCCTTACACAATTACAGGTGATACCACAGGATTGGACTTACAGTGGAGTGGGAGTGGGAATTGGATCTGGATGCCCTCAACTCAATCCATTCAGGTCGTGGGAGGTCCCTCATTTTCGCTGCAGGTCAATGCGCTGAATGCATGGGGATGTACGGATCAATCAGCCTCTTGGATCAATGTGGTCGATCTCACGCCATCCTTGAATGCCTTGGCAACTCCTCCGATAATAGTACCTGGCCAGAACAGCCAGATCACAACTTCAGATTTTGCAGGATGGACCTATGTTTGGTCGCCTGCAGAGACTTTAGATAATCCATTTGTATCCAACCCCTTGGCCTCACCAGATACGACGACAACCTATACGTTGATGTTTACAGATCATCGAGGCTGTCAGGGTGTGGCGCTTGTTACTGTGGCGGTTGCTACCCCAATTTGTGATGATCCCTACATTTTTGTACCCAATACATTCACGCCGAATGGAGATCAGTTCAATGATCGCCTGTATGTTCGTGGTGCGTTCATTGATGAGCTCGAATTCGTGATTTTTGACCGGTGGGGAAAGCAGGTCTTTTCGACCAATGACAAAACAGTTGGTTGGGATGGCACCTACAAGCAAAAGCAATTGGGCAATGATGTGTTTGGGTATTACCTCAAAGCGCGGTGCTTTGATGGGAAGGAATTTATCAAACGGGGGAATGTGACGCTGTTGAGGCTTTGATCAGGCCCATTCCTAAATATTGTTTGGGGTTCTTATGAGTAGATTCGCCTCATCGTCACAGGGAGTTACCCGTCATTCCCTCCCGACAAGTATTTTCCCAGAACCGACCAATTCCCGTCCATCCGTGACCTGGAAAAAATACATCCCTACAGGCTACTGACTGACATCAATCCGATGAACCCATGACCAGGAAGGGAATACCCCTCGTTACACTTCTTTACCTTGCATGTCGACCACACGAATAGGCCAGGGATCAGAATGACCTTCAGCACCATCAATGATTAAACGAGCTTCAGTACTAACAGGATTGGGTGCAACATGTATTCCTTTGAAAACCGGATGAAGCTGTGTTACAAATGAAGTAGTATTGCACTCTGTGGAACCTAGCCAAACATTTGGGTAACGGTTGATTCCCCAAGCAATAGTACCAGGCAATTGAAAACTATATTGCTTAACCTGGTAAGAAAAACCCGCACTATCTGGCTATTCATTCATATGCAAGCAAGGCTCGTTATTTGTACTTGTCATATAGTTATTCATATCCTGAAAGAAATTCATCATCAGGAACCTAGTCGCAAAAGGATCCTCTTAGCCATCCTATACAACTACTGTTTCTGATGAGAATATTTGGGATCCGGTATCGACCGGATAAACTACTGGAGAACTATTGAAATACAATTAGCGGGAAATTTGAGTAAACTGTGTGCAGGCACAAGGCGAGAATGGCTTTATCACCATCGGTACTTTTCTAGGTTCTGATAACATTTCTATACCTCGATCCAATGCGTAAAAAAAAGTTACCGCATTTGTTATTATACCGTACATATTTTATCCCATCAGGTGCAACAGAGTTTATCCTTTGAGCATAGCATGTTGTTCATTGTTCATAGGTCGGGCCTATATTCTGACCATTATGTTGATTCAAGGTAAACAGATTAACATGATACATATTAAACGAATCTTGTTGCAAAAAGGCTGTATCAACCAATAGGCCAAGCCATCTTCTTGCATTACATGGTTGTACAACACATATTCTCCGTCAGCGATGATGATGTTATTATGGATGACTTTTAACTTATTGTTTGGTCTGGCTTTCACAACATCTGAGTGATACAGCTAGCTGAGATTTGCTAAAAATCCATCTTGATCAACCATTCCAATATGAAACAAACTATACTTGTTCTTGCCAAAAGGTATCAACGTATCACACCCAAGGCAATCAAAATTTCAGTAAGTAGTGTTGAACTTAATTAGGGTACCAATCCGCACTGTTTGCAGTTTTTTGTTGGTGCCGATTGGTTACAACCCCTGGATGCTATTTTTGTCTGATGCTTCCCTATTAGTGTGACCCTGCTGTTGAATAAGTCCGGATGTGAGAACAATGTCTTGATTGAGATCAATCACTCTGGGTATATTGGGTAAAGCGGACGCGGTTGCTATTGTCCTAAAAGTCAAGACGTTATAATGTTATTGTCCAGCCACATATGGCATACTAAACAGGCTTATTTAGGAAGGAAATGAGTAACTGGGGATGTATTCGTGATCCAGATTCTTTTAAATCACAGTTTCGTCTGTAAGAAGGCATGATCTCAATTGTTTTAGCACCAATGCTTTAGTGATCTAACTATTCAGGTTCTCAATCCAGCTTTGGTGTAGTTTCCTTGTTTCCCTTGAATCTCGAAAATAAAGAAGGCGAACTGGGTCGTCCCAGTTCGCCTTTATTGAAACTTGTATGTTTTGCAAGTTATCTCATCAATGTCACATCTCCTTTGTACAGGATGGTGATGCCATCATTGAATCGAATCTTCGCATAATAAACGAATACTTGTGGATTCGCTGGTTTGTCACGAATGTTTCCATCCCATCCTTGTGACGGATCGTTTGGCAGGAATCCTTCCCTGATAAATACGCGCGCACCCCAACGATCGAAGATTTCCATTTTTTCAATCTCTTCGACACCTGCTCCACTTTGGATGAAAAAGCGGGTATTCTGTTCACCGTTGGGTGAAAATACATTCGGAATATAGATTGGACGACGCTTTTCAACCAATACAAGGACTTTGTCTTCAGCGCGGCATCCAGCAGAATCAAGAACTGTAACTGAATATAGCGTCTGATTGAATGGTTTGATCAATATTTCATTCGTGTTGAATGTCGTATCGATGCCAGTTGGCGTCCAATTGATGGATTCAATTACAGCGGTTGGAGGCGTAATCAGCGCATAGAGGAATGTATCACGACCCCATTGCAAGATAAAATCCTCGCCCAGTTCAACCTCCAGTTTCTCAGGTTCTGTCAGATCATATTCAGGAGCCGTATACAAACAACCTGCCGCATCCTGAATCGTAATCGTATATGAGCCATCTCCCAGACCAGAAAACTGTGGGTTTGGTGTAAATGGTCCACCATTCATGCTGTATAAGAAGTCTGGTGTACCTCCAGTTACTCCGGTTACCGAAATGAATCCGTCTTTGAATCCGAAACAACGAGGATCAGATATCAGGACATTGATGCCTGTCGGTAGATTTTGATTGTCCTGAACATCTACTGTCGTGGTAGCACTACAACCATTTAGTGTATTCACAACAGTTAGCGTGTATAATCCAATAACGGAAACGTTCGGGACTGTATTTGCTGAAGAAAGGAAACTTCCGCTCGGATCAGTCCATGAATAACTGAATGAAGCGCCAGTACTACTTCCTGTGGATGACAGCGTGGTTGTCTCGTTGGTACAATCGATGATATTTGATGTTGCAGCGACTGCTGTTGGCAGATCACGATCCTCATCGACAATAGCCGTTGCAGAATTTGTACAGCCATTCGGTGCAGTTACTGTCAAGACATATGATCCAACATTTGTCACCGATTCCAGGGCATTATTACTGGTAAACCCGGGTCCGGTCCAGCTGTATGTT
>JAHEAU010000115.1 GCA_024642625.1 Lewinellaceae bacterium | reverse complement strand
CCCAAAAACCGGTCATAGCTTGGATTGGTTTGTAGAATGGTATCACCGAAAGGACAAAACCAGATAATTTTTTCCTTTAAGGAATCAATTTGATTATCACTGAAATCCACCTGACCTTTTTGGAGATTGAAGAGCAGAGTCAATTTTTCCGGTAATTCACCGGTTATTCCATTGTTATTGACACGTAATGTGGTGAGTTCACACAAGTCACCCAAATCTGGCGGGATAGCTCCGGATATGGCATTGGAACTGAAATCTAACTGGTGAAGATCGACCAGCGATGGAAGAACCAATGGAAAAGTGCCATTAAATTGATTTGAAGACAGGTTGAGAACACGGATAAAGGGAGTCTGTAACTCCGGTAATGAACCGGCCAGCGCATTCTGTTGCAGGATCAATGTATCCAATGTGTTCAGATCCAGATCCGGAAGCGGTCCAGACATTTTATTATTGGATAGATCCAACTTTCTGACACATCCGAATGCATTGGTTGAAACACCAAACCATGCACTGATCGGTTGGCCGGGAACAAGCCAGTTTCCTTTGTTCGTCCAGAGTGAGCCACCGGTAGTATTGTATAGATTTACCAATTCCAATGAATCGGATTGTTCATCACAGACCTGTAAGGAGATGGTATAACTGTGAAGAGCCAGTTGATTGGCCTGGGGATTGAAAACTGACGCTGTATAACGGCCCGCATCAGATGCCAATGGATTATTGAAGTGGAGTTGATTGGATTTGTTGTCATTACCGGGTGGGGGGGTCCAGGAGAGGCTATCCTTTTCCCAGAAATAGAAGCTGGTTGTCAATGCAGCATCTATACCAAGGTCAATTGTTAATGGGGAATTTTTTTCAACGAGAATGGTGGTATCCTGAAAGAAGAGATTTTGTGGAGCATAATACAGATTGGAAAAGGACAGATTTCCTGAAGAGATAATATCGGAGAATGTATAGTTATTCTCTTCGATATGGATGTAATCGGCATTAGGGAGGGATGGAATGGTACCTGAAAGAAGATTGTTGTTGACACCGAGGTAGGACAGGTTGGGAATTCCTGAGAAATTCGGAATTTCACCGGTTAACAGGTTGTGATCCAATTGGAGATAATCCAGGACAGGAAAGCCACTGAAGTCCGGAATTTGACCTGTGAATTGATTTCTTTGCAGCCAGACAGCCTGTAATTGTGGCAACCCTGAAAAATCCGGAATGGAACCTGATAATTTGTTGTTCGACACGTCGAGTAAGAGGAGGTCGGGCAAATTTGAAAAATCCGGAATTACCCCGGAGAGTTGATTGTGTCTGAGAAAAAGGCCGGTAAGGTTGGGCAGATTTGAAAAATCTGGAATGACTCCTGATAATGCATTTGATGTCAACCAGAGTTGCCCCTCCAGGTTGGGGAGATTAGCAAAATTTGGAATTTCACCGCTGAACTGATTTGTAGAGAGGTTCAAATAAGTCAACTTGGTGATATTCGAAAAATCCGGAATCGTACCAGTTAGCAAATTGTCTGATGCACCCAATTCATCCAGAAATGGAATCTTTGTAAAGTCGGGCAAGGGACCCGTTAATTGATTCTCGGATAAAAACAGGGTTTGAAGGAATGGAGTTTTGGAGAAATCCGGGATCTCACCGGTCAACTGATTACCTCGCAGGTCTAGTGTTGTCAGTTTGGGAAGATTTGAAAAATCCGGTATTTTATCCGTGAACTGGTTATTACTGATGCTTAAGTTGCTCAGTTTGGGTGTATTCGAAAAATCCGGTATCGAACCGAACAACTGATTATTCCAGATACTCAGACTTACTAGTGATTGAAGATTTGAAAAATCCGGTAAAGGGCCAGCCAGTGAATTGTCACTTAAATAGATATTAGCCAATTTTGGCATATTTGAAAAGTCAGGCAGTTCCCCTGTCAAATTATTATCATTTACCCAAAGTGTTTGTAATTCTGGAATGTTTGAAAAATCAGGAAGGGAGCCCTGAATATTACTTCCACTCAGAATGATATGATTGAGTTGAGAGAGATTGATATCATAGAGGGTGCCACTGAGATTATTATTAAATAGTTGAATAGCCGTGACACACCCTTCGGTATTTACCGTGATGCCAAACCAATTTTCTATTGGTTGACCTGGAATTAACCACTGAGTATGGTCAAGCCAGTTTGCCCCTCCCATTGACTGGTAGAATTGAATTAATTCAAGGCTATCTGCTATGGGGTCACAAGCAGGAGGTGTTATGTTCATATTTTTGCTGAACCCCAGACTTGTAAATAGTAAAAGGATGACAAGAATATGTGCGCTCAAATTTTGCATAGGGTAATTATTCTAATAAAATAAATCCAGCCCATTGGTGTGGGTTATAGAATTTTTGTCTGTACTCCTGTTGTGTCTTTTGAAATGCATCTCGAATGGACAAGTGGGCTGTCAGCCAATAGGTATAAAAGGTGACCATAAAGTCTTTGGTTTCTCTATCCGGGACTTGCCACAGGCTCATGATCAGTTTATCAGCACCAGCCAGTTTAAATGCACGTTGCAAGCCGAATACACCTTCTTCATCTGCCAGGTCACCTAGTCCGGTTTCGCAAGCAGACAAAACAACGAGCTCTGTTTTGGTGAGATCCATGCGACTGACTTCATATGCAGATAAAAGCCCATCTTGAGATGGGTTAGTATTTCCTTGTATTTGATTTACACCAGCGAGGACCAGGCCACTATTCATCATGCCTTTTCCATAAAACCCTCCTTCACTATCCTTCCTTTGATCTGATTGTGTATTAAAATAACCATGGGTCGCAAAATGGATGACTCGCCAGCCACTCAGTTGTTCCATCGATTGGGTGACATTAAATTCATCTGCATTGGTGCCACTGAGCATTTGAACGTTATATCCGTTATTCTTGAGCTGATCCGATATTTGTAAACTTTCTTTTTCTGCCCATGGAAGATATTGCCAGATTTGCTGTCCGTCTTTTGAACGACTGGCCAATTGATCGGCTCCTATTCCATCATATTGAACCCCTCCAACAAGTAGGGATGTCTTGGCAGAATAATTCATAATGCGGTCATTTCTGGGAATAACCTGCCTGGAACTGGATTTCAAGATTAACTCAAAAGAGTCTGAAACTACAGTTTCAAGTGAAGTTGGTAACGCCGCTATTGCGATGCGATGCAAAAATCCATCAGGGATAATATAGACCCGTTTTGCAGTACCAAGTTTTTGCTGGACAGGTCTCCATAATAAATCTACCAGAGGGACATGTTTTTCTCCCTCAGGTGTAAGTCCTCGATTGCTAAAATTATAAAGTTGACTGATATAGTCAGCTTGTCGGACAGCCTGTTCAGGAAATAAATAGGCAAATGCGGATTCAGGGCATAAGTCAATAAAAACTGGAGCCTCAGAAAACTCGTCCAAAACAAGTGCCCCATAAAAAATGGAATCATTTCGTTCCGGGTCGGGGAAGGATAAATATTCAACTGCAGCTTCATCCTGACCAAGTGCCATTTGTACATCCTCCCAAACAATGTCATCTTCTTGAATCTGAAAAGAGCCCAAGGTTCGGGAAATTTGACTCTCCAATTCTGAAATTTGATTTTCGAGACCTTTTGTGTCTCCTCGTTGTTCTATGGGTTGGTTCAGTTTATTTTCCAATTGTCTGTGGAGGGATATTAATTCATCTCGTGTATCACTGACCTGTCGGGCCTTCAAAATGCCTTGTCGAATGTGCTTCAAGTTATTCAGAATATATCCCCGAAAGAAGAGTGTAGTATTATAAGCCAATGCAGTGAGATCGGCATCATCAGGTACATCCCGAAGAAGACTGTACATCTCTCTCGAGTATAGTTGATATTCTTCAATTTTATCGTTCAGCTCCTTTTCAGAAAGGAATTTACTCGCTCGTTTCAGGTATTCTTTCGGGATTTTATCAATTCTCTTGTAAAGAGCTATAGCCTCTTTTTTACTCCCTGTTTGCTGTAAGAATCGGGCGTATTGAAATTGGGCGTTAAAGGCCTTAATATGATCTTTACCTAAAGCACGTTGGATGATCCGGATCGCTTTCTGGTGATTTTCATTTGCCTTTTCTTTGTCACCCTGTTCGGCCTGAATGGTGGCGAGCAAAGTGAGCACATTGCCATAATTTGGATGTGTCTCTCCGTAAATGGAAGCTATGAGTGGTGTGGCTTTTTCTGCATAAGGAAGGGCCTTTTCTGCCTGTTCCTGATTCATATAATACTGACCCAGATTGATCAGGTTGAGTGCATAGTCATCCTGGCCTGTTGCTGCCATTTCTTCACGAAGGTGAAGTGTCTCCAGATATAATTTTTCCGCACGCGCATGGTCTCCGATTTTTTCAATCAGAATGGCCTGATAGTCCAGGAATTTGAGGTATTCTGGGTGTTTGGTTTCATCTATTGAGCGATAAATGGAAATTGCCTCCTCAATCAAGGAAAGTGCCTTCTCATTCCGTCCCAGACTGGCTTGAAAATCAGCCAGATTATAGAGCGTTTTTGCATAGTCTTGACTGTTTTTACCACTTAGAGACGCCTTGATTCGCAGAGACGTTTGATAGAGTTCATCCGCCTGATCATACTTGTTGAGACTGGTGTAGACATCAGCAAGATTGTTGATGATCCGGGCATATTGCATGTCTTCTCCACCCGTCAGACGCAAGTTGATTTGTCTGGCCTCCTGAAACGTACGTTCAGCTTCGCTGTATTTTGCCTGGATATTATAAAAGAAACCGAGTGTATTCAGAGAAGCAGTGTATTTGGAAGATTCTGCACCGTAGAGCTGTCTGTAAAGGTCGCGGGTGATGAGAACGTGTTCCGTTGCAGTTGAATAGTCGCTCTGACGGTAAAAGCTCAAGCCAAGTTGATATTCCAGAACGGCGCGAACCGTATCATTACCTATGGCATTTTCAATACCGGATTGATAGGCTGAAATGGCTTGATCATACTGGCCCAATTGGGTATAGCACTTACCCATTAATTCATACAGAGTGGTTTGTTGAATGGGTTCCAGTGACGAGGCATTCTGACTCAGTTTCTTGAGTATGGTTAGAGCTTCTTCAGATTTCTTTTCCTGGATCAAGTTCTTTGCCTGAAGAGTTAGTCGGAAAATTTCTGCCGGATCAGATTGACCCGCCAGGCCTGATTGCAGGCTGAAATAGAGTAGTAGAAACAGACAAATTCGCATACATCAAGTCAATTCACAATTGTGAAAGATAAGTTTTTTAAGACTTAAAGGGATGTGAGCCTAAGAGTAATCCCTTTAAGGGGATGCGAATGATCACACATCACATTTTCGAATCATTCAACTTCCGAATCACATTTTATCTATTCATCAAACACAGATGACTCTAGAATCCCCTACATTTCGAAAAATTTCCACCAATGAGCCTATTCAATACACGTGAAAGCAGTAATCCTGTGCTGAATGAAAAGCGGTTTGCCAATCAGGAGGCCATCCTCAACGCTGACGGTCGGACAATGACCGCTCAGGGTGCAGTGACAAAGACCTTGTTCCTTGGTCTGTTGCTCCTGTGTACAGGCTATATCGGTTACATGGCTCCAAGCAGTATGTTTCTATGGGGTGGAGCTATCGGTGGTTTGGTGATCGTGTTGATCGCCAGTTTCAAGACGGCATGGTCACCCATTCTGGCGCCCTTGTATGCCCTGGCAGAGGGCTTGTTTGTCGGCACCGTGACGGCATTTTATGCATCCGCATTTGATGGCATTGTCTTTCAAGCCGTAAGTCTGACCATTGCCATGCTCTTCATCATGCTTTTCCTCTATCAGGCCCGCATCATTGTGGTCACACAGCGGCTGCGATCGGGTATCATCATGGCCACAGTGGCGGTGATGGTGGTCTATCTGGCTTCCTGGGGGCTCTCCTATTTTGGTATTCAGGTTCCGTATCTGCACGAAGGCGGCATCATGGGCATCGGCATTAGTGTGCTGATCATCGGCATCGCCTCCATGAATTTGCTGCTTGATTTTGACATGTTCGAGAAGGGCGAGCAAATGGGTGCGCCCAAGTACATGGAATGGTTTGCTGCCATGGGCCTGCTCGTTACGCTGGTCTGGCTGTATATCGAGTTTCTGCGGTTGTTGAGCAAGCTGAGGGATTAGGGGGCGGTTGTTCGGTATTCGATATCGGTGTTCGGTCAGGCTGGTTTGGCCATTTCTTGAAGGGGAATAGTTTTCTCCTTCAAACTATTCGATTGTGTGTTCGTTACTTATTCTCAATTATTTCTTTTGATAAAATTTTAACGCACTCCAAATTCCACAACTGAAATGCTGCTCTCTATTCCTTTGTTCTTTGCTTAGTCGCTGAAATTAAAAAATAGAATAAACTCAATACCAGGAAAACAATATTTACAGTTCTTGCAAATGGTGGCGTTCCTTCCGGCCACATCTGTCCCAATAAGACAACTATATTTAAGACTATCAGGATTATTAAGGCAGCTTTATTTTTTGATTTTATCATTTTAATTATGGTTTAATCAAACACAACGGTCTCGGTTATGAGTAGTCGCGTGATTTAGCACTTAACTTTGCAAGTGGACACCAAACTGAAAATCCGTAAGGATTTTCAGAAGTAGGCGATAACAAGCAATTACTTATAGCCATTGTGTGTGCCACGAATGGCAAACACCTCACTAATATAGCTATTCTTAGTGAGGGAGTAACCGGAGTCAAAAGAGACTCCGGATTAGCTTAGGAGTATGACTGACCGATCCCGCAGGGTGAATGTCCGGGGGACATTCAAAGGAAGGAACCAGACCTGAACCGTTAGCAAGCTGTAAAGCCTACAGGTGGATTATAAGTTCTGTTATGTGTGTTATAATACCTAGGATTATTAAAAATTTTATAGCTAATGAGTCTCGAGCGGCTACAGAAATTAGTAAACAATGATTACTATGGTTGTTAACCGTCGCTAGAATGTAGCAAAATTGCAGGACATTGTTAGATAATATGTCACGATTAATGCGTTAACAAAGGCTACTCCCAACTGGACCCAGTAATTATTTGCGAGGACTGCAATGGCAGATAAAAGTAAAGCCACTATTGTCAGAATGCTATCGTGCCACCAGTTCTCATACATCTTCATGCCACCAAGTATAAAATTTAACAATAGAGATAATGTAAGCAGTATCATGAACGCTATCGTATACTGGCGATGAGAACGTGTATGAAAATCACTAAGGTTGAGCTCTTCATCTACTGGCATTTCTGGTGTAACCAAAGCGCAAAAGATATATTGTATGGTTGCTGTGGCGAGAATTAGCAGAACAATAACAGAGGGCCAAGTTTCGACACTTCGCATTTGCCAGAACGACGCCCAATTGCCAATGAGGACGGCAAGAGCGATCCAGCTCCACAACGCATGCACAATCGAAAACTGAACTTTTTTGGCATTTCGTAAAAGAATAACAAAGCCATTTAGCAGGTGAGCAAGTGCAAACGATGTGATCATCGTCATTAATGTAAAAACTATTTCAAATGCATTCATAAAACCCTATTTTGCACATAACGGTTTGGCTATGAGTAGTTGCGTGGGTTAACACTTAATATTACAAGTAAACACGAAGTTGGAAATTCCGCAGTACTTTTCAAAGTAGGCGATAACAAGCTATTACTTATAGCCATTGTTGTAGGCTGCCTTTCTCTCATCAATAATTAATATTTTTCACTTAATTAAATTCGAGCCAGCCCACATTTCCTTCTAATTTTAATTTAACCATAGGGCTGAAAACAATCTCTTTTTCGGCAATTGGATGATTTAATTTGAGCTTGACTTTGGTATATTTTGATTTTGTGTCCTCTTCACTAATTGTTATATAAATAGTTGGGTTTGATGCATGGTTAAAGCTGTTTTTGTTTTCTGTGTAACCTACAGCTAATAAGGCTGAGCTTATCTCTTTAAATTCTTGTTTATTAATTGTCATATACAATTCTGTGATTGAATTAAAGAGCCTTGTTTTTAAAGGTTCTTCACCCCATGACTCCATAAATTTTTCCATGGCTAATCCCGCATTAACCATTGAGTCTGTAATTCCCCAGTTTTTATAGGCATCTACAGAATAAGTAGTAAGGTTTGCAAAGATTTTTGCTTCCTGAAGTTTTGTAGTGTCAGATTTATACCAGGCCATAATTTCATCTAATGTAAAATCGCTTCCTTTAAAAGTATGAACATATAAGGAATCTGTGTAAAACTGTTTCCAAGAGCTTAATAACGAATCTTTCTGATCAGGTTTTTGGGTTTGAAAAACTAAAACACCACCACCTTGCTGATAATTCCAAAAACCTTTAGCAAGACTAATATGTAAAAAATTCATATTACCTAATATATATAAGTCATAACTTGGTTCGCCTCCATAATATGTGGTATCTACATTTAATACACCAAATTCATTCTTTATAAATGAGTCATTTTTAATGGAAAACCATGTGGTCGAGTCAATAATTACATCAATATGACCAAGGTCAGAAATTGGTACTATTTGGGATTTTGATTCTCGTTCCCTACACCCAAAAAATAAAAGTGAAATAACTAAAGCAGTTAATATATTTTTCTTCATGTCAAAATGTTTTATAGTGTTATGATATTCCATAGGGTTGACTACAACAACAGTGTTTACGAACCTTTTATATCGTTTATCCTCCTTACATACGTGCTTTTTATTCGTAAAGCCGACATATTTGTCGGGTTTGCGACATTGTAAATGTGGACTATCCAGCGATGATGGATGCTTACATGTACAAACCAGATGAATGGCCCAGCCTTGTTCCTAAAGATATCAACATTCCGTTCATTTTCCTATCCTTGTTGACGGCAAATGGAGTGATCGTATCTACTGTCTGTCCGGTCTAGGGTGGGACCATGGCCAATCAGAACATGACCGATTACCCTCAGTTCCTCCACCATATTTCCCTACTTTTACGGCCTAAACACCACATCCCATGGCCATCAATAAGGGTGAAGAATTGCAGACCCTCTCGGGGATGTATGAGGAATACTTCCTCGATTACGCATCCTATGTCATTCTCGAGCGTGCCGTTCCGGCCATAGAAGACGGGCTGAAACCCGTGCAACGACGCATCCTGCACGCCATGAAGGAGATGGACGACGGTCGGTTTCACAAGGTGGCCAACATCATCGGGCAGACCATGCAATACCACCCCCATGGCGATGCTGCTATCGGCGATGCCCTGGTCAACCTCGGGCAAAAGGACCTGCTGATTGACCCTCAGGGCAACTGGGGTGATGTCCGGACCGGAGATGGAGCGGCGGCATCTCGATACATTGAGGCCCGTTTGACCAAGTTTGCTTTAGAGGTCCTCTTCAATCCACAAACGACCAATTGGCAGCTCTCTTATGATGGGCGAAAAAAGGAACCCATTGCTCTGCCTTCCAAGTTCCCGATCCTGCTTTCTCAAGGTGTAGAGGGTATTGCCGTGGGCTTGTCCACCAAGATTTTACCACATAATTTCCTGGAGCTGATCGATGCCTCCATCAAGATCCTTCAGGGGAAGAAATTCGAGCTTTACCCTGATTTTGATACGGGTGGGCAGGTCGATGTCAGTGAATACAATGGCGGCGGCCGTGGCAGTCGGGTCAAAGTCCGTGCAACCGTCGAAAACCCGGACAAAAAGACGCTGATCATCAGGGAACTTCCATACGGTGTGACGACCGGTTCGTTGATCGATTCTATTGTCAAGGCCAACGATAAAGGCAAAATCAAGATCAAGCGGATCATCGACAATACAGCGGAACATGTCGAGATCCAGATCGAGTTGCAATCCGGTATTTCCCCGGAGGTGACGATGGATGCATTGTATGCATTCACGAATTGTGAGGTGTCCATTTCACCCAATGCCTGCGTGATCGTTGAAGACAAGCCTCACTTCCTGACTGTAGAGGAAATCCTCCGATACAACACACAGCAGACGCGCACGCTGCTCGGCCGGGAGCTGGAGATCAAAAAAGGTGAGCTGGAAGAAAAGTGGCATTTCGCCAGCCTCGAGAAGATCTTTATCGAGAACAGGATCTACCACGATATTGAAGAGTGTGAAACCTGGGAAGCTGTGCTTGAAGCCATCGATACGGGACTGCGGAAATTTGTGCTGACACCCGAAATGAAACCTGCCGCCAATGACAAACGGGTGCGGTTGATGCGGGAGCTTACAGAAGATGATCTGACCCGGTTGACGGAGATCCGGATCAAGCGCATCAGTAAATACAACAGCTTTAAAGCAGATGAACTCATTGCTCAGATCGAAACAGATCTGGAAGAGGTTAAACATCATCTGGCGCACTTGACCGACTACAGCATTGAATGGTATAAAAATCTGAAGACTAAATACGGAAAAGGTAAGGAACGAAAAACTCGAATCACGTCTTTAGAGACGATCGAAGCACGTCAAGTGGTGGCCAATAATGCAAAGTTGTATGTCAACTGGAAGGATGGTTTTATTGGCATCGGATTGAAGAAAGACGAGTTTATCTGTGATTGTTCGGATATCGATGATATTATCGCCTTCCGGAAGGATGGCACATTCATGGTCGTAAGGGTAGATGAAAAGGTCTTTGTCGGAAAAGACATCATCCATGTCGATGTCTGGAATAAAAAGGATGACCGGACTACCTACCACCTGGTCTATTTCGATGGTGAAAGTGGAAATGCCTATGTCAAGCGATTTAATGTCACCTCGGTGACCCGGGACAAGGAGTATCCGCTGACGAAAGGAACGAAATACAGCAAGGTGCTCTATTTTTCTGTGCAGCCGAATGGAGAGTCGGAAATGATCGAAGTGAATCTGTCTCCGAATTGCCGGGCCAAGATCAAGCAGTTTGATTTTGATTTTGCGGAGTTGGCGATTAAAAGCCGGAGTTCGCAAGGAAATATTCTGACCAAATATCCGGTCAAA
>JAHEAU010000114.1 GCA_024642625.1 Lewinellaceae bacterium | reverse complement strand
CCGAAGTAATACTCGGTCAGATAAATAATCCCAACATCTGAAAAAAGATGCGATTGGTCAAGAATTCTTCGACCAATTCCAGTGGACCTTGGATAAACAGCGCGAAGGGAAACATCGATCAATTCATCCTTCACGATATCGCCTCAAAACGAGTAGCAGGTGTTAAAAACTGATAAACCTGACGGGATCAACAGGTTTGCCCTGATACCATAGTTCAAAATGAAGATGAGGACCACTCGAGAGTGTTCCGGTGTTACCAATAATGGCAATTGCTTCTCCAGCCCGGACAAAGCTTCCTCGTTTCTTTAACAAGACACTGTTGTGTTTATAGAAAGTGACTACCTGATTGTCGTGTATAATACCAATGGTATTTCCTGTTTCCAAAGTCCAATCAGAGAGAATAACATATCCATCCATCGCCGCTTTGATGGGTGTGTTTTTCGGAGCGAGAATGTCGACACCGTTGTGCTCCTTGTCGGGCATAAAGCCGGCACTGACTTCACCCTTCAATGGGGGTGTGAAATGAAGCCGTTCGAGAGGAATTTGTTTTGCCGGTGTCGGTGATGGGGTAGTAGCCTGCTTTTGCAGACCTTCACCGAGTTGAAAGTTGTTTCGCAAGAGTTGATCTTCCTCCACTCGCTTGACCTCTTTCAAGCTGTCTTGGACAAACCCCTGGGTTTCCTTCGGCTTTTCAGTCCGTACTTCGCCGGTGAGAATTTGGCGAATATTATCTGTATATCGCTGCTGGAGCTCTAATTGTTTAGTCATATCATCCACTTGAGTCCTCAGGCTGATCAATTCAGGATCCATTGATGCATCCCCATACCCGGGAATCCAACGTTTTAGTGGCGTAAATACGATAAGCATAATGACAACGATAGCCAGACCGACAAAAAGGGAGCTCAAAAGGACATAGAGACTAAGCGGGGTGAGTGTATAAGCACCAACCTCTTCAAGTGAATCTTCCTTGAGAATGACCAGTCGATAGGGCTTTTTTAGCCGTTGTCTCAGACGTTTTGGGTTATTTACTGGCTGTTCTTCCATGGAACTGCTAATTTGCTGCGAATTAAAATAATTTTGCTGGATCGGTTGTTATATGCCTGTTCCAGCCGATTGGTATGGTTTTTCGTATACATTATTATCGTCATATTACCTTTGCCTTGAGATCCTTCCGTCTACCTGCCCTTTTCCTCCTCTTTTTTGCACTCAGTAGCTGTGCGACTAAAAAAAGCCGTGAGAACCCGTCTCTTTTAGGTCGGTTCTATCACAATACAACGGCATACTATAACGGCTATTTCAATGCAAATGTATTGTTGCAGGGTAGCCAACTCAAATTGGCAACCAGCAACCAGGACAATTATACTCAGATCCTGGATGTTTATGACTATGTAAATGTCAGCAATCCCGAAACGGTCAAGGAAGATCTGGATAAAGCGATAGAAAAGGTCTCTGTTGTAGCTACGTTGCATCGTCCAAGTCATTGGATAGATGATTGTTATCTTCTGGTGGGAAAGGCTCAATATCTCAAGCATGACTACGAGGCCTCAGAAGAGACATTAATTTATTTGAAAGAGGCCTATTCACCTGAAGCTATGGCCCTTCGCAAGAAGACCATCAACAAGAAAGCGAGGGCAAAAGCAAAAGAAGACGATCGTAAGGAGAAGAAAAAGATTCAGGAAAAGGAGCGTGAAGCCAGGAAGGACGAGCTGGAAAAGAAACGCGAAGAGAAAAAGGACGAGGCAGAAAAGTCTCGTAAAGAACGGAAGCGGGAAGCCGCCAAAGCTGCAAAGGAGCGCAGAAAGGAAGCTAAACAACGGAAGAAGGAGCGCGAGAAGGAAGCAAAAGCACGTGCCAAGGCGCGGAAGAATGGAAAAAAATTACCACCCAGAACAACAACTCCAAAAGTAGAAGAGACAGATTCTTCAACTGTGGACATCTTAGATCCAAATTTGAATCTTCCCGCAACCGAACCCGAACCCGAGCCAGAACTTACCGAGCCGAAGGAGGACGATGATGTGGAAGATGCAACCAAGAAGAAGGAAGAGCCCAAGGTCGAAAATTATTTGCTTAAACATCGGCCAGCGTATGCTGCTGGCATGCTATGGTTGGGAAAGACCTATACAGAGCGTCATTTGTACGAGGATGCAATGCGTGCATTTACTGATGCATCAACGCACAAGACTGCCTCTCCTGAAGTGAAACGGGCTGTCCCTGTCGCGCAGGCTCACCTCTTCCTTGAGCGGGGAATGAATAATGCTGCCATACCATACTTGCAATCTTCAATCACTCTTGCAAAAAAGAAGAAAGAGAAAGCGCGATATTATTACATCCTCGGGCAGATTTATCAGCAACAAAATCAATATGCCCAGTCCGTAGAGGCATTCCGTTCGGTGATCAAGATGCGACCGATTTATGAAATGGAATTCAACGCCCGTCTCAATCTGGCCCTGGGTGAGTATCGTTCCGGACAAACACCTGTGGTAGATTCACGCAAGAATATGGAGCGTTTCCTCAAGGATAGAAAGAATGAGGAATACAAGGACAGGATTTACTATGCGCTCGCAGAAATGGATCTGGATCTTGGCGATACTACACAGGCCATTGTCGATCTGAAAGAATCAGCTCACTTTTCAACCAAGAATATATCTCAGCTTGCTGAGACACATTTGAAGTTGGCCGATCTGTATTTTTCTCAGGAATTGTATGTTGAAGCTAAGGTATACTATGATCTGGTAATCAAGGAAATGCCCGCAACTGATGATCGGTATCCAATGGCTTCTTTGTTGAGTAAGAACCTGACAGATATTGCCCGCAATATCCAAATTATCACCCTTCAGGATAGCATGTTGATGATCGCTGGTTTGTCTGATAAGGACAGGGTTGCCCTGGCCGAACAGATCAAGGCAGATCGCCTGGCAAAGGCGAACGAAGTTGAACAAAATAACACGCAGAACCAGAATGCGAATAACCAGGGTCTTTCGGTCAGTCAGAGTCAATTCGGGCCCAGAAACAGGCCAGCATCTGGACCCACAAAATCAAATTTCTTTGCCTATGACAGCAAGTCTCTGGATCGCGGGCTAAAGGATTTTAAAAACTATTGGGGAGATGACAGGACGCTGGAAGATAACTGGCGTCGTTCCAGCAGGGCAACCGGATTTCAAGTTGAGGAGGCAGCATCAGCCGAGGAGGCCATCGAAACCAGTTTGACCAACAGTGAACTGGAAGAGATGTTTAAGGATGTCCCTATGACTCCAGAAGCAGTTGTTGCTTCTGAAGAAAAGATCCAGGATGCTATGATTGCATTGGGTCGACTTTACAGAGAGAATTTGCAAAACAATGAAAAGACAGTGGAAGTGCTTTCAGAATTACTGGAACGCTTTCCCGATTCAAAACACGAACTGGATGCGTGGTATTTCCTCTATCTGGCACATCAGGACCTCGGCCAAACGGTATTGGCAAAGAAGTATTATGATTTGATTATTGGAAAGTATCCAGAATCGACTTATGCCAGAGTACTTGGCGATCCAAATTACCTGGGTGAGTCACGCGAAAAAGAGCGCCGTTTGAACGCGTATTACAAGCAGACCTACGATCAATTTACGGCGGGTCAGTTTGATGCAACATGGAATCTTTTGTCGCAGGTAGATACGTTGTTTGGTCCCGATAACCGATTGCAGGCCAAGTTTGTCCTCCTTCGTGCAATGACTACCGGCAATCTGGAGGGAAAAGATGCATATATCGATGCGTTAAAGGATTTGGTGGCCAAGTATCCGGATACGGAGGAAGAAAAACGGGCTAAAGAGATCCTCAGACTCCTGGGAGATAAATCTGTAGCGCCAAAGGATCTACCCAATCAAAATGCCGAGGATAGTGAATTCAATCTGGATCCGGATGGAACACATTATGTGATCATCAACTGGTCATTGTCAGCTGTCGATTTACAAAATGCACAGAATGAAGTCAACGCGTTTAATAGAAAATATTTCAAAGCGGATCGCTTGCGACTGTCATCCAATATTTTCCTGAGTGTGGACGTGCCCCTGATGGTGGTCAGAAAATTTGACTCTGCTGCCAAGGCGATGGAATATTATGACCTGATCCAGAAATACCAGGATGAATTTCTGGGTAAGGCAGATGCGGGATTGAAAGTGTATCCGGTGACACAACAAAATTATCGAGTGATCCTGAAAAACCGATCACTGGAAGCATATGATCCATTCTTTTTGGCGAATTATTTCTAGGCAGCAGTAGCTGTAATATTCAAAACGGGACCCGGATAAACTTGTATCCGGGTCCCGTTTTTTTTTGGACGATCCGCAACCATTTTTCTTATCAAAGAGCAAGTCTGGTGGTTTCGAATATTGGCTGTGGTGTGCATGTCTTCACTACCGCCTCACCGGTTTGTGATTAAAAATTATGATAACGGCGAATTGCTAATATTGGTATCGAATTCAAAACAAACAATAGCTCAATAAATTTCTCCGCAGATGATATTCGACCCATCCTGGGTCGTTCATTAATTTGATTTTAGTTCTACAGACATGTGACCCCTCCGGGGTCATCTGTATGTTTGGCTTTTGTATTTGGACCGAATTCATTTTAGGAGACTGTTTTAACACATAAACATATAAACGAATAAAACTTGTCGTGTGATCAGGGTATTGTATTACGCCCCTTCAGGGCTTGGAATCTGCTGATACCTTTATGGTCGGGCGTTGCCCAACCCTAGGGTATGGCGCCCCTTCAGGGCTTTTCTCGGTTAGCTTGTTTCATTATGCCATCTTCGACCAGATAGGCTGAAGTGACTTGATACACTCATTAACGAATAAACGCTCTCCATAACTCCTCAACCCTATAACTCCATAACCAAACCAGACCTCAATTATCAATGAAGAACAATAAACGAATAAACTCATAAACGAATAAACGCCCTCCATAACTCCTCAACACCATAACTCCATAACCAAACCAGACCTCAATTATCAACGAGGAGCCATAAACGAATAAACTCCTAAACAAATAAACCCATAAACTCCTCTTCAGTTTGCAGCCATGTTGATCAGGAATTTACAATGAACAGTGCCACTTTAAAATCAGGCAAAAAAAAGCCCGGAACGAGTGATCGCCCCGGGCTTTTTGACCCATTCAGTACTGATTTGAAACCGGATTAATCCGGTTCAAATCCGATAATAAAGTTGAATTGTCCGTATTGCGACCATTTACTGTTGGACGGCAGGTTTTTATCAAATCCAAACCCGTAATCAAATCCGAGTAAGCCGAACATAGGGAGGAAAACACGCAATCCAGCTCCTGCAGAACGACGCAAATCAAATGGACTATATTCCTTGAATGTTCGCCATGAATTTCCGCCTTCAGCAAAGCCAAGGATATAAATCGTTGAACTTGGATTAAGAGAAATTGGATAGCGAATCTCCAGTGTGAATTTATTGAAGACCGTGCCATAACCAGCATTATTGGCAGGTAGATCACCGACATCATACCCCCTCATGGAGATGAGTTCATTTCCAATGAAGAATGCGCCCTGATTGGCAAGACCTGCACCGCCAACTTCAAATCGTTCGAAAGGGATAGCCCCTTTGTCTGGGTTATAATAACCCAGGAAACCGAATTTAGCTGCTGCGCGCAGTGTCAGTTTTTCTATCAATGGTGTGTACCACTCCGTGGTGAGTCTAATTTTATGGTATTCGAGGTATTTGAATTTGTCTTCCGGGCTTTGTGCGCCAAAATTGGTGTTCTGCTGGAACAAGGAATACGGTGGACTGAGCTGTGCAGAAAGCTGGACTAAGGAGCCACTTCTGGGGAAAGTTGGATCGACTATGGTATTCCTGGCGAGTGTCAGTTTGAGGTAGAAGTTATTGAACTTGCCTTTCGTGATAGTACTGCCATCATCCAGGTAGAAACGTGAATAGTTTTGCAGATTGAGGGTCTGAAAGTTGAGTGCCCCGGTGAGGATGAAGTTGTCATCCGGCCAACGGAGGCGGTTGCCCAAGGAAAGCGTCACGTTAAAGATATCCAGGCCGCTGTAAGATTCTGCGGAACGACTCAGACCATTGGATACGGAGTTGAAGAATGCAGCGACAGTAAAGTTTCGAGGTTTTTTACCTCCCAACCAGGGCTCGGTAAAGGAAGCATTGTAAGATTGGAAAAATTTGCTTCCGCGTTGTGCACGGATAGACAACCTCTGACCATCTCCCTGAGGTAGCGGATGCCAGGCCTCCGGATGGAAGATATTCCGCATGGAGAAATTATTGAATGACACGCCCAGGGTGCCAATAATGCCCTGGTTAACACCGCCCCAACCTGCTGATAATTCCAACTGATCAGAAGGTTTTTCTTCCAGGGTATATTCAATATCCACCGTCCCTCTTTGGGGGTTGATCGGTGTGTTGATCGGCATATTCTCCTGGTTGAAATAGCCGAGGTTAATGATCTGCCGTTGGGAACGAATGATATCCGAGCGACTGAATTTTGCACCTGGGACTGTCCGCAATTCCCGACGGATGACATGATCATGGGTCCGGTCGTTGCCATTGATCACTACTCTGTCAATGGTGGCTTGCGGACCTTCGTATAAACGAATTTCCAGATCGATAGAATCACCATCGATGGATGTTTCTACGGGGTCAGCCTGGAAGAAGAGGTACCCGTCATCCATGTACAGGGAGCTGACGTCGGCGCCATCCATGCTGAAGGTAAGACGGCTATCAAGCAGCTCCGAATTAAATACATCACCCTTGCTTATTTGGAGCACTCTCGTCAGTGTGGCATCATCGTAAATATAATTCCCCCGCCAGGTGATATTCCGGAAGTAATAGATATTTCCTTCATAGATATCCATATGGATGCGGATGCGTCCATGTTTATCGCGCCAGACAGAATCCTGGAGGATGCGAGCGTCTCGATAACCCTGGGAATTGTAGTAAGCAATGACTTTTAGCTTGTCTGCTTCGTAGTCATCAGCAATTAGTTTGGAGCTGGTAAAGATTTTCCAGCGGTGTTTGGTTTCCTTCATCTGCTTGCGCAGTTTGCGATCTTTGACCGCAGTATTCCCGTCAAAACTGATGCTGGCAATTTTGATCTTCTTGCCACGATTAATATCGAAAATAAGTTTGACCGCATTGACTAGCAGATCATCCTTCTCTTCGATAACATCTACTTTGGCATCGAGATATCCTTTTTCGATATAATATTCATTCAGGGCATTTTGACAGCTCACCCTGTTGTTCTCGGTTATAATGGTCCCTTTGACAAGGTATTTGTTGACGATTTCGTTCAGGTCGTCATGTGCTGATTTCTTTACACCACGAAAGGTGTGCCGGGCAAAACGGGGTCGCTCTGTGACGATGATTTCCAGGAAAATAACATCACCAATACGTTTTTCTTCAACGATTTGGACGTCTGTGAACAGCTTTAGTTTCCAGAGTGCTTTTAATGCACGAGAGATATTGTCTCCCGGAAGGTTGATTTTGCCACCCACTCTCAAGCCGGAAACGGCGGTCAGTGCATTGGCATCCGTGTTGTTTGCTCCTGTGATGTGGATTCCACCTACTTCCAACTCTTTTGGGTCATCTGTATAGTCGATGGTTTTCAGGTCTTCCTGTGCATTTCCGAGAAGGAAGAGGAGCAGGAAAAAGGGGATAAGGACTAGACGCATATGTTGGAAAAGAGTATTAGACCTGCAAAAAACGAATTGATTAGGGAAATCGCCCCCTGTAGCGTGTTGTCTTAACATCATTTTAAACGTTCTGTGAGGAAAGTTGGTCAGATGTCTTTCCAAACCGACGTTCTCGATGTTGGTAATCCAGGAGTGCTTCCTGAAAATGCTGGCGGCGGAAATCAGGCCACATCACCGGGGTGAAGACCAGCTCACTGTAAGCAATTTGCCAAAGAAGGAAGTTACTGATCCGGGTTTCACCACTGGTTCTGATCAGCAATTCCGGGTCCGGTATTCCGGCTGTATTCAAGTGTTCAGCAATGGTCTGCTCGGTGATTTGTTCTGGCAGCATCGAGGCATCTGCAATGTGTTTGGCAATCTTTCTTGTCGCTTCTGTAATCTCCCATTTCGCACTGTAGTTCAGTGCGAGAATGAGGGTCATCCGTTCATTGTGTCGAGTAGCCTCGATCGCCTCTTCCAAGGCTGCTGCCGTTTTCTTAGGCAACCGTGAACAATCACCAATGGTTTGCAGTCGAATCTGATTCTCCTGAAGTGTTCTGATCTCTTTTCGGATCGTCTGGACCAACAGACTCATCAGTGCGTTGACCTCTGTAGCCGGTCGGTTCCAGTTTTCTGTTGAAAACGCATAAAGTGTAAGGTATTGTATTCCGATCTCAGCAGCAGCTTCTGTAACCTCACGGACGGATTTGACACCATTTCGATGACCGAACACCCTCGGTTTTCCATGGGCCTTCGCCCAGCGGCCATTGCCATCCATGATAATGGCGACATGACGAGGTAAGCGGTTGATATCGATCTGGGATCCAGGCTCCATATTGTGCAGATAGCGCGCAAAGTTACGAAGAATGACCGATGCAACAGTCCCGGTATTTTTAAGGGCATTCTCAGTTCAAAAGGACCATCCTCAAGTGCGAATTCTGATTTTGCTTTGAAATGAAAAGCAGGAGGAATTTGTACGAAATCCTTAAGTATTTACTTGACCACCCGCATGATCATCCAGATATCTTCCGCCGGACGGTCTCCTGGTTTTGTTTTGGCCGAGGCGATTTTGTCGATGACATCCATGCCTTCGATAATCCGACCAAAAACGGTATAGTCTTGATCAAGGTGAGGTGTACCCCCAAATTTCTTGTAGGCTTCACGTTGTTCGGATGTGTAGCGGAAACCTTTTTTTGCTTCAATCTGATCAAGGATGTTGTCGTTGACATTATTTCCCTCTACGATATAAAATTGAGAGCCAGAAGATTTGCGTTCCGGGTTGACCTGATCGCTTGTTCTTGCGGCGGCAATGGCACCTTTTATATGGGCCAGGTCCGGTTTGATCTCTGCATCAATTTGGTACCCGGGGCCACCGGATCCCAAACGGGCATTTGCATCAGCTCCTTTTGAGTTGGGGTCTCCGCCCTGGATCATGAAGTTGCGGATGACCCGGTGGAAGAGCAGACTGTCATAGAATTGCTGTTCGACGAGATGCATGAAATTATCGCGATGCAGCGGTGTCTCATTGGATAGCTCGGCAATCATCTTTCCATAAGGCGTCTGGATTTCAACCAGGCATGGGACAGGGGCAGTGATTTGAATGGTTTTTTCCATACGGTGGGTGTTATCTCCTTTTGAAGCTGAAAGAGCAATGGTGTAATTTCCGGACAGGGTATAGGAATAGACGGGATTCATGTCAGTCGATGTGTCTCCATTTCCAAATTCCCACAGCCAGGTGTCGGCATGACGAGACAGGTTGTTAAACGTGACTTCTGCTGGAACAGGGTTGTCTTGACCAGTATATGTGAAATCAGCAATTGGCTTGGCGCAAGAGGCAAAGACCAAAACGGACAGGACGAGAATAGGTTGAATGTTCATAACAAGTTATTTCTCTACAAGGCGGATTTTCATTCGGATGTCATCAGTTGGCCGATCATTTCGGGCTGTAGGCAAAGCATTCATTTTTTCGACAATGTCAAGGCCTTCGACGATCTCACCAAAAACGGTATAATCCATATCCAGGTATGGGATGCCACCTTTTTCTTTATATAATTTTCGTTGTTCTTCGGAGTATTTGATCCCCTTCTGCTTCTCCCATGTATCAAGTAAAGCATCATCGACACCCGATCCCCAAACAAAGTAGAATTGTGAACCATTACTTTTTCGGGTCGGGTTGATGTCATCTCCTTTTCTTGCAGCACCTACAGCTCCTCTGATGTGGAGGGCACCAATTTCGGGTTCGAGGAGATACCCGGGATCCCCTTCCCCAAGCAGATCGAGGGCCTTGGCATTTTTTGACGTTGGATCGCCGCCCTGGACCACAAAATCAGGAACGATTCGATGAAACATGGTATAATCATAAAATTCTTCCTTGACCAGTTTGATAAAATTGTCCCTATGGACAGGTGTGGTATTGTAAAGTCTAATGGTAATATCCCCATAGCCGGTGGTAATCACGGCATAAGTGTAAGGATCCCGATTGCAAGACACTGCCAGAAACAGCCCGATAAGGAGAAGTGGTAAAGATCGATTCATGACATCTCTGATTGCGATTCGCGAAAATACCGGATTATTAATCGTTTCAACCAATCTTCCTGCGTTTTCAATCCAGTGGTGTCATGGATACGAACCTGCTCGTAATGCGGCCATCCATCTATATCCCGTCCGGCGAAGGAATAGTATCCCTCCAGACTGAGAAGGTGGCATACCGCGATATGCATGAGATCCTGTTTCTCCTCCTTGGTAAAGGTGGTCCTGATCTGACCCAATTCCTGGACCCCGATCAGTAGGAGAATAGCATTCATATTGGGCAAGGCATCGTGACTCAGGGATTCTTTGATCCTGGTGCGGACTTCCAGCCAGCCGAAATCGAGTTCCCAATCTTCCATTGCGGGGCAAAAGTAGGAAACTTGGAGCGCTGTTCGCTGTTCGCCCCGAGTGCTCGGGGCCTTTCGCGATTCGCTAGGGTTGTCTTTGTGGCTAGCACTCTGCTCTAACGTTTGGGTGTTTAACATTCAATGACTCGCCATGCGGCTCGTGTTCAGCGTTCAAGGTGGGAAGGGTGGAAGAGATTCCTAGTTCCTGCGTTCCTAGTTCCTTGTTGTTTTCGGGGGATACAGTCGTCTCCAGCTCTTTGCTGCCCAGAAGCCCCGACCCCTAGTACTCGGGGCCAGATAGGGCCATCGTCTGGGTTCAAGGTGGGAAGGGTGGAAGAGATTCCTTTGTTCCTGGTTCCTAGTTCCTTGTTGTTTTCGGGGTATACAGTCGTCTCCGGCTCTTGGCTGCCCGGACGCCCCG
>JAHEAU010000113.1 GCA_024642625.1 Lewinellaceae bacterium | reverse complement strand
GTCAAGGTCTTCAATCCGTTTGCTGTTCGTGATGGACGCTATCGGTTGCTTATGGAAGATCCTGCTGTGGATGCCAAGGGTGTTCTTTCCGGAGAAGCGACATGGATTCTTGAATACATGGATAACGCCGGTAATACAGTCATTTCAAAACCGGACATTGGATTGTCAAAATTTAATGAACAGGTCTTCCGCGAGTATGGCATATCCATTTCACTGGGCCAGACTCCGTTTGCTGGTGCGAAGATTGATGATCGGAATGGATTGATTGGCGGTGAACTCGAATATGCGTCAAACAGTGGCCAGCTTTGGTACGGTGCATTGATTGACGGAACGTTTGTCAATTTCATGCCGACCGAGGACCCAGACCAAAGTTTCTTCTTTGATCAGGATCCGAAGCAGTCATTCAGCACAGTAGCTGGCGGTACTTGGTACCCTTACGTCCTCTGTGCTTATACGATTGATGCGAATGCAACACTGCCTTTGATCACTCCAGCTTGGGTCAGCTCATCCAACTCCCAAGTCACACAGAACAAACGGAATGCACTTGATTCATTGAATAACGTTGACATTGTCTTTACATCGGACCGTTCAAAATGGAGTCGCTGTATTGTTGTGGAAACGGCAAGTGATGTGTACAAGAACTATACAGGACAGGGAATTCCTGATTTACCGATCGAGGGTAATGCCAGTCATATGAAGTTGAGGGCTCACGCCAGCCTTGAATTGATGCCTGATGCAAACGGAGATCCAGTTTATGATGCAAGTACGACTGGATACGGTTGGTTCCCTGGATATGCCGTTGACGTGGAAACAGGAAAGCGTTTGAACATATTTTATGGAGAGAACTCTGTGTTCTATCCAAATGTGATCAATGATCTGTTCCCCGGCGCAAATCTGACAATCGGAGCGAATGGCCGTGATATGATTTGGAATCCATCTGACGAAGATATCCTCCAAGGAGACATTACGGTTCCATTGGTCAATATCTATGGTGGACAACATACGATCTATGTGACACGTGACCCATATGATGAATGCGTCGCTTATCATGATAAACTATTGAAGCCTGGAATTTCCGGTTTGCCTATTACAACCTTGCGTCAAGTGACTTGGACTTCTATTCCGATGTTGCCAAAAGGGGCATTTCTGACATCTTGGGCATCCGGTTTGATCCCTAATCAATTGGTGACCAAACTCCGTGTTGATCGCTCTTTTGGCACCTCACCTGGGACGTTAGAAAACCAGAAAATTCCAGCCTATGAGTGGACTATTGAAGGACGGGAGGCCAATCCAGTACAAGCAGATGGGTATCCGGAGCTTCTGGCAGCCATTGATGTAGTGCCTAATCCATATTATGGATTGTCATATTACGAGAAAAATGAGTTCGCTACTACGGTAAAAATCACAAATCTACCTGCTGTCGCTACCGTGACTATATATACGTTGGATGGCAAATTTATTCGCCGGTTCAACAGAAACGAGATGGGTATCTCCCAGAATGAACGCACAAATGCAGCAGTTGGTACCACACAGATTATTCCAAACCTGGAGTGGGACTTGAATAATGACAAGGGTATCCCTGTTGCAAGTGGAATCTATCTGATCCATATTGATGTACCAGGAGTTGGTGAACGAACATTGAAATGGTTCGGTGTTCAACGCCAATTTGACCCTTCAAAACTGTAATTTGAGGGCTGGGAGTATTACGGACTAGTTCCGCGTGCTCCCAGCCATCTACAATCTATCTAAGCAAAACCAGAAAACGGGTTTCTATGAAGAAGTTATACGCTGCCTTGTTCGGGATCTGCCTGACCAGTTTCCTGTTTGCCGGCAACCCAGATCGTCAGGGTGAGGCCGGAGCTGCGCAGTTGCTGATGGTGCCCTGGGCCCGGATGGCCGGTGTACATGGGCTCAACACTAGTTTTATAACAGGTGTTGAAGCAATGCGGTTAAATGTAGCCGGATTGTCACGCATCAATCGCACAGAATTGAATATTGCTCACACGCGTTATCTGGAAGGAACAGATATCAGTTTTAACTCTGTTGGCATTGCTCAGAAAATAGGCAAAAACGGAGCTTTTGGACTGAGTCTCATGAGTATGCGTTTCGGTGATATTAATGTTACCACGGATGCTCAACCCAGTGGTACTGGTGCATCGTTTTCGCCTTCCTATTTTAATATTGGCATGGGATATTCTCACATGTTTGCGAACAAAGTTTCTGTTGGCATCCTTGTAAGAGGTGTCTCAGAAGGTCTTTCAAATGTCAGTGCATTTGGAGTGGCCATTGATGCTGGCGTTCAATATGTGACCGGTGCTAAGGAAAATTTTAAAATGGGTATCTCCTTGCGGAATATTGGTGGTCCACTTCGTTTCAATGGTGAAGGACTCTCTCTGGAAGTACCGAATCCGAATGAGAACGGGACGACTATCAGAATTCTTCAACGGGTTTCTCGATTCGAATTGCCATCCATGTTGAACATTGGTATTTCCTATGATTTCTATTTAGGTGAACGAAACCGATTGACGGCCTTGGGTAATTTCACTTCTAATTCTTTCTCGCGTGATAACCTCGGGGCAGGGCTTGAATTGTCCATCCGTGAGATGTTTGTGATTCGTGGTGCTTATCGGTATGAAATTGGTACAACGTCCACTACTGCTGAGAATAGTCCATTATACACAGGAATAGCCGCGGGTGCAAGCCTCGTTATCCCGGTTAACCGTGAAAAATCAAGCCATACATTGGCTATCGATTACGGCTATCGTGTTACTAAAATATTCAAAGGCACCCACAACATCGGTGTTCGTATCAATTTGTAGAAAAAATAATCCCTATTTTTGGGTTCTAAGAACGTTTCTGTCCAGGCAGAAACGTTCTTTGTTTTATATATCAAACCGAATAGTACGAAATCAGTCAAAGGTTTTTCTTTTAGATTCCGAGAACTTCCGTACATTTTATTCGGTTTCTATCATTTGAAAACAGTGTTATGTCTCAAATTACCTACCTCACTCAAGAGGGCTACGATCGTCTGAAAGGCGAATTGGAAGAAATGAAAACCACGGGTAGAAAGGAAATTTCTATGGCGATTGCAGAAGCTCGGGAAAAAGGCGATCTGTCTGAAAATGCAGAATACGATGCCGCCAAAGATGCTCAAGGCATGCTGGAAATGAAAATTAATGAGCTGGAAAAGTCGTTAGCTAACGTCCGGATATTGGATGAAAGTCAGCTTGATACAAGCAAAGTGGTTTTATTGGCCTATGTGACCATCGCAAATCAAAGCAATGGTCGTGAAATGACGTACCAGTTGGTCTCAGAATCTGAAGCCGATCTTAAGTTGAAGAAGATATCTGCAAGTTCGCCCATCGGTCAGGGTTTGCTTGGCAAGGCTGTAGGTGATACGGCTCTTGTGGAAACGCCAGCAGGCCAGGTTTCATTTTTGATCAAGGATATCGCTGCCAAGTCAAAATAAGCTTATGCCAACCCTGTTTACACGCATTATTCAAGGCGAGATACCCTGCTATCGTATAGCTGAAACTGAAGATTTTCTATCTTTTCTAGATATTCGACCACTTTCAGTCGGTCATACACTCGTTATCCCTAAAAAGGAGTCTGACTATATCTTTTCGATGGGTGATGACGAATTGAGTGCTTTGATGGTCTTTGCTAAAAAGGTAGCCATAGCTTTGGAGAAAGAAGTGACCTGCGCCCGAATAGGTGTTGCAGTAATTGGTTTGGAAGTGCCCCACACGCATATCCATTTAGTTCCTATCAATACAGTTGGTGACTTGAACTTCAAAAACCCGCCAGTGGAAGTTGCTCCTGAGGCAATGGCCGAATTAGCGGACCGTGTGAGTAACCGTTTAAACGAAGGTTAAGGCAGAATCCGTTTGGGATTCTGTTTCACATATGAAGCCCAATTATTCCCTTTTTGTGTTGTGACGACCTTACCAGAAATCTGGTAGTAATGACAAACTGCTACTCCTAATGCATCGCTGGCATCCTCACTGAGCTCACCTCTGACAGGTATATTAAGGATGTGTTCCAGCATGGCTGCCACCTGTTCCTTACTTGCTCCTCCCTTCCCTGTAACCGCTTGTTTCACACGTCGCGGTGCATATTCTGTATAAGGGATATTTTGAGCAAGTGCCGCTGCTATAGATACCCCCTGAGCGCGGCCTAATTTGAGCATGGATTGTATGTTCTTCCCAAAGAATGGTGCTTCAATGGCCAATTCCTGAGGTTGATGCAATGTGATGAGTGTAGTCGTACGTTCAAAAATGCGCCGCAATTTTTCTTCCGGTGTCGTCAGATGGGTCAAAGTCAATACGCCTGATTCGATCACTTGAATTGATTTGCCATTAACTTCCAGGATGCCATAACCAAGGAAATTTGTGCCTGGATCTATGCCAAGGATACGAATGGGGGACTTGCTCATCGCCTAAAATTAGTCATACTTTTAACCTTATGGACCGACATCGTTCTCGATCAATAGAACAACTCTTTCAGATTTTGATCTTTCTGGCATTGTCGGCAAGCTTTGTCATGATGATCCTTGATCGGTCAAAGGCTGTTGACTGGTCCATCTCTTCATTTATCTGGTTTTGGCCTGGATTGCTTGGTGCCATAGTTCTGATGCCGGTGAATTGGTGTCTTGAGGTGGGAAAGTTTCAAAATTTGCTCCATTTATCACCCTGGCATATTCGGTGGCAGTTCATTCGAAGTGTTTTGTCCGGAGTCACTGTTTCTATGTTTTTGCCCAACCGTATGGGTGAATTTGTTGGCAGATTGGTTTACTTTCCTCGGGAAGAACGATTAAAAGCACTCAGTGCAACACTTATAGGTAGTCTGTTGCAAACTTCCTGGATCGCCGGTTTTGGTGTGGTAGTCTTCTTTTATGCAGGCCATTGGCATCGCATCGGCGATTTGGTCCAATTTCCAGGATTAAATCTGGTTATCATCCTGATTGGATTGGGTATTGCTGGACTACTTCTCACCTTCCATTCTCGAATCAATGCTTTTTTGAAAAGTATGGAGGGCCATTTTAGGAATATTTTAGGAAGTCAAGTTGTAACGACTGCATGGGCTTGGGCGTTATTGAGGTATGTTACCTATTGCAGCCAGTTTGTTCTCTTGCTATATTTTGTGGGTTTGGTCGGTCCAGTCCGAGATGCTTACGTATTCGTCATCAGTTTTTTCTTTTTGCAAACCATCTTGCCATTACCTCCTGCGTTGGGATGGATTGGACGAATTCAATTAGCTGTTGTCCTTGGTGGAGCACTCTCAATCGAACCCATGCAAGCGATTTTCGCATCACTCATGTTGTGGCTTTTGAATCTGGTATTACCGGGCCTTTTAGGAGGTTACTTTCTCCTCAATCAAAATCTTTTTAAACAACTCAAAGATGTTCGTACAGCATACATATCTGACTAATATCCTGATGTTTGGATTGCTGTTTTTCTTGCCTATCCAGCCAAATGGTCAGGCTGTTGAACGTCAGACGACAACCGACAGTTCTGGTTTTAACTTGTGTGCAACACCAAACACCGCTTTCCTTGGAGGAGAAGAGATTGTCTACAAAATATACTACAATTGGAATTTTGTGTGGCTGTCTGCAGGTGAAGTCACTTTCAAGGTCGAGGACCAGGGTAATACCTACAAGTTCACGGCCAAAGGAAGGACATTCTCAACATATGAATGGTTTTTTAAGGCAAGAGATTATTACGAAGTGATTGTCGACAAACAAACCCTCAAACCAATCCATACAATACGCGATATCAAGGAGGGAGGATACACCTTGCATGAAGAGGTTAGCTATGAACCAAATGCCCCGAAAGCTACATCACGACGTAAAAGAGGTCGGCATGCATTGGAGGTTCGGGAATTTAACCTTTCAGGCTGTGTGCATGATATTCTTTCTTCGATCTATTATACCCGAAATCAGGACTTCAACAATTTGAAGACAGGGTTTACCTTCCCTATGAACGTATTTTTAGACAGGGAGGAATATCCGTTGACAGTTGAATATCAGGGCAAAATTCATCAGCTGGATGTTCGCGGGCAAGGCAATTTTAAAGCACTCAGTTTTTCACCACAAACGATTCCAGGTCATGTATTTGAAGAGGGAAACCGGATGCAAATCTATGCTTCGGACGATCAAAACCATCTCCCTTTGTTGATTGAATCACCAGTATCTGTTGGCTCGATAAAAGCCGTACTGAAGAGTTACAAGGGACTCCGCTATCCGGTGTCCTCCCGTATCCATTAGAAACGATAACGATGAAGCGTTTGCGAAACCTGTTTCTTGGACTTCTACTGCTGATTATCATTTTGTCTGGCGGATGGTGGATCTTCCAAAAAGCACTTCAGAACCAAACTGAAACCGATGCAGATGTGCTCTTGGAGCAATATCGGGATGTGGCTAAACTGGTGACCAATGAAGGAGATTTCCTTGAAATATATGAATTCAGGGACTATTGGGGATACGATATTTCCCCACTCCGAAAAAAGGCACTCATCCGAGCCAAAGCAAAGGCATTGGTGGGTTTTGATCTCGAAGCCATCGATGTAGAGATCCGTGAACCGGACAGGTTAATCATCCTTAGTGCTTTACCGGAACCCAAAATTCTTGCTCTTGAAATTACCCTGGACTATTACGATTTGGAAGCAGGGACATTCAATTCATTTGAAGCGGAGGATATGAACCGGATGGAATCGGATATCCGAACAGATATCCGAAAAAAAGTATTGGAAAGTGACCTCTTTCGCCAATCTGATGAGCGGGCAGAGCTCTTTTTTAAAACTCTGCGCACTCTGAGTGCACGTACAGGCTGGGAAATGAGGTATCGAGATCAGCTGCATCTCAAAGCGCTTCCCTGATCCATGTTGTGGGATTTATCTTCGCACCTATGGTAGGCATTCAGTCAATAGATCATACGACATTAGATTCCTGGAAGGAAAAAGGGATACAATTTCAGCTTGTGGATGTCCGCCAATACCATGAACGCCAGTCTCGGCACATTGGTGGAATCCACATCCCATTGGACGAAATCACTCGTCGACATAGTGAGATTAACAGGGAAATACCCGTCGTCATATACTGTCGAAAGGGTGTGCGCAGTCAAATTGCAATTCAGCGACTGGCGATGGTTCATCCGGATCTGGACCTGTACAATCTGATCGGTGGCATCGGCCCTTAACCAGGTTTTGGCCATCTACGGCTACCTTCATTTCAGTGCTTTTCACCAATTTATAGGCTGACCAAAGAAAAGCGATATATTTGGTAGTTATCTATTCACCAAATCATCTAACTGAATTGCATTATGCATCCTGCGTATAAACTCATGTTAATCTCCTGGGTGGCTGTGGCGGCCTGGGTGGCTTTCGTCATTTTCTCCAATCGGAAGGTACATCCCAAGGCATTGTTTGCCATGTTCATGGTCGAACTCTGGGAGCGTTTCAGCTATTATGGCATGCGTGCCATTCTTGTATTGTATATGACCTCTACCCTGTTGAATGGTGGATTTGGTTATGGCGATGAAAAGGCCTTCGGAATCTACGCAGCGTATGGCGCCCTGGTCTATTTGACACCTATCCTAGGAGGCTATTTCGCTGACAAGATGATGGGCTTTCGACATGCTATCATATGGGGTTCCATATTGATGGCCTTGGGTCAATTCACCTTGTTCATGGATGATCAAGTGACCTTCTTTATCGGTCTTGCTCTCCTGGTGGTGGGTAATGGTTTCTTTAAACCGAACATCTCTTCGATGATCGGAAAATTCTATAAAACCGGGGATGGTCGCCGAGATGGCGCATTTACCATTTTCTATATGGGGATTAATATAGGCGCATTCCTGACACCACTTACTTGCGGTGCTATTGGTGAGATCGAAGGCTGGAAGTATGGCTTTTTGACCGCCGGTATTGGAATGATTATCGGTCTGTTGATCCTGATGTGGGCTCAAAAGGCTGGCTGGCTAACGACAGATGTCGATGAAGATGGCAATCAGATGGATTCCTATCGCCCTATCGGCCTGATTCCAGAAGATCATAAATCAGCTGGTTTTGCGGGTATCAATGGTAAAATTTTACCTTACCTGGCAACAATCCTTTTGGTCGGCATTTCCTGGTTATTGATCAAGAACGACGATGTTGTCGATTATATCCTGGCCATCATTGGTGGGGGTGTGATCATCTATATGTTGGTCCTTTCAGGAAAATATAACCGTGAGCAACAGCAACGGATTTGGGTGATTTTATTGCTTCTGATCTTCACAACAGTATTCTGGACATTCTTCGAATTGGCGGGCTCTGCATTAAATCTGTTTACAGATCGAAATGTCAATAAAAATATCATGGGGGCAGAGTTGACTACGACCTTCTTCCAATCTGTGAACCCGTTGTTCATTATGATCTTCGCTCCAATCTATTCATGGATGTGGATCAAATTGTCCAATGCGGGTAAGGAACCTGCAGCGCCCTACAAATTCGGTATTGGCCTTGTGTTGCTTGGCTTAGGATTTCTTGTGCTGACTCTTGGAAAGGGCAGTGCAATTGGAGGTATGGTTCCTGCTATCTTCCTGATTACACTCTATCTCCTGCATACCTTGGGAGAACTGACATTATCTCCTGTTGGTTTGTCTCTAGTGACTAAATTGGCACCGTCCCAGATTGTTGGGTTCTTGATGGGGATTTGGTTTCTTTCATCATCGATTGCTCACCAGGCAGGAAAACATATTGCCAATTTCACGGCCGTAAATGAGCATGAGATCGTACAAAGTGAGAGTTTTCGTGGATGTTTTTCAGATGATGTTCTGGAAGCAGCCATGCAAAATCCTGACTTCCTTGGTGATCAATCATTGGAAAATGCATTGATCAGTGACAAGTTTGTCGCAACCTTGAATGCAAGCTCTCCGACTCCATACTATGTGGCTAAGCTTCAGATCCAGGAAATCAAGGAGAAAGCTGAAGCAATGACCAATCAGGTATTGAAGGATAAGGAGTTGAATAAGTCGCTGGTTTCCGTCTTGACAAAAGATGCTCAACTGGCTGGTGAAATTAAAGTGATGCCAAAGGCATCTGTAGCAGAAATTGTAGATAAGAGCTCGACTGGCGAAGTGGTCTCCTGTCTAAAGGGCGATTCACTCAACTTGAGTTTGGGCGTTTTCAAGATGCTCGGTTTCTTTGCTATCGGATGTGGGTTGTTGCTGTTTATCCTCGGCCCAATGGTCAGCCGATGGATGCATGGCTTGAAATAATCTGTAAGTAACAAAAATCAAAGGCCGGGATCCGAATATGGGTCCTGGCCTTTGTTATTTTTGCAAGATGCACCCACAGTTTCGTGTTTTACAAATCGTTTGGATGATTCTTGGCTTGAGCCAATTGATCTTGTTGATCCCTGCTCTTTGGGTTCATCGAAAAGGTCTTCCGCTCCAGGAGGTTGGGGGTCAGGGCCTCTTCATGACCTGTCTACTACTAGTTCTTATCGCATTTGCTGTGCCCTTCTTTTGGTACCGCCAACGCCGGAAAGGCATAGTAACGACATGGGATATCGAACAGAAAATAACGCATTACAGGGCACCACTCTTTTTTGGATGGGTCCTGTGCGAAGGAGCAAACATGGTTACATTGATTGCCTATATGGTCACTCGGGATACGACTTACCTTTGGATCTTTGCCGTGGGATTTGCCCTTTACTATAGCCAAAAGTCCAATTGGCCTCTGTTTCAACGCGATTATCTGAACAAATAACCACCCATTTTGATGACCATGATCAAATCAAATAGATCATGGACGAGGATCAGAAGACTTTATCCATTGATCCATATTCGGACAATCTTGGTAAGCAGGATCTACCTCTATAAACGTCCGGTCAATGTGAGACTGGATCCATTTTTCAAGATGTGCGTTTTTCTTTTCGGATAAAGCCGCTTCCCTGATCCTGGAATAATCAGTTTTCAAACTGGCTTTATGCGGCCTGGATCGTGAGAGTAACTTAATGATTTGATAACTGATCTTACCTGTAGGATCTTGACTGGCAATCGGCGAACTGATTTGATTGACCTTCAAGGTGTCAATGACAAAGAATAGTCGATGATCCAGATCGCCAATTTCAAAAAATGTATTTCCAGATTTAGGATTGAGCATCCGGCCACCGTTGTTATAACTAGTCACATTTTCATCTCCATGCGCCTTAACGGCCTCTTCAAAGCTGAGTAAAGAATCACGGGAGATCGCAATGCGCAAAGAGTCTAGTACGTGAATGGCCAGATCCAGGTCTGCTTTTTCAATCTCAGGTGTAATCAGGATATGTCGGGTGTGAAGCATATTCCCCCGGCGCTCCAGCAATTGGACAAAATGGTATCCAAACGGAGTTTCAAAAATCTCTGATATCTCTCCAGGTTCCAGATTGTAGGCTACAGACTCAAATTCAGGGACAAATGTGCCTCTCTTTTGCCAGCCCAAATCTCCACCTACTCGTGCAGAACCCACGTCGTCAGAATATTTGGAAGCGATTTCTGCAAAATCCTTTTTTTCATCAATGATCATCTTCCGAATCGACGAGAGCTCAACATAAGCTTCCTGTTTTTTAACAGAATTAACTTTTGGGTAGTAAATAATCTCGGCTAGTTCGACCTCTGAATTGAAGTAAGGCAGACTGTCTTTTGGTACCCTTTCAAAAAATGACTTGACCTCTGCAGGAGTGATACTGATCGATGAAATGACCTTATTTTGCATCCGGTCTATCAGAATTTGATTTTGGATCGGTTCGCGGAATTCGCCCCGGATTTCAGAAACAGTTTTCCCGTAATAGTCTTCGAATTGCTGGTAATCATTATTCATCAATGCGAGAATACGATCTACGCGAGCTGAGATTTGTGCTTCGACTTCATCTTCCGTGATTTGGATAGAATCTACCCGGGCTTGATGCAATAACAAGTTCTGCCCCAACAGATTATCCAGGATCATGCAGCGGGCATCTGGTGGTAATGAACCGCGTTGGGATTGC
>JAHEAU010000112.1 GCA_024642625.1 Lewinellaceae bacterium | reverse complement strand
AAGGCAACTGTCACCTTTAATTTGGATGAAGATTGCCCGGGTGGTTTTAACCCGACTTTATGCCTCGGTAGAGACATGTCGGTAGATTGTTTTGGCCCACCTTGCCCGGATACATTGAGACAGTATCTCGACCATACATTGATGATGGAACGTCTCAGTTTTGGCCTGCCGGATAATAATAATGACTATCTCCCCGATCCGGGTGGCTCATTGGATAAATCCAAAATCAGACTAGATCGGGCCATGCCTGGCGATACCATCAGAATCCGATTGGACGGTATAATTCGGTCAGATGATCCCAATGAAAGATTTGAGTCATTATGGTTTCGAATCTTTTTTGGAAATAGAGGCGGATTTCCCATCCCACCCGGGCAACAACCTGATGAGTTTGTGAATCTTCTAAGCGGATTTATCAATATTCAAAATGTATTGACAGTTACTCCATTTGGGAATGGAATGACATTCGACGTCCCGGTTAAAATTGCGTTTAATCCTTATGATTCACTGCTTTGGTGTCGAATTGAATTTGATACTTTGGCGAAACTTTATCCACAAGTTCCAGCTGGGTTTAAACTTGGCCATCTGGATACGGTGCGCCTGGATGTAGATTATTTGATGAGGCGTATATTTAAACCATACCCACCGAATTTTGATCGATATGCTGTAAGGATTGGAGCGCAAAGCAATGCCTTTCTATTTAATGGCCCATTTTCTGAAGAGATTGAAAAGCGAGTTTGCCCTTGCCCGGATGATTGGATTGAATACACGTGTATAGATTCTGATTTATTGATCAATGTCAAGCAATTCCCATTATGCTACGAAGAAATATCAACGGGCTTGGCATTGGAGTATGGAATTCTAACAAATTTCTTTCCTAATGAGTATCGTACTCTGATTGATTCAACCGTTACGTTTTGTATTCAGGGGTCTGGCTTTGCAATAGATTCTGCAATTGTGAAGCAAGTGCGAATTAATGGAAAATTTACAACTGTGAATATCCCTGTTTCAGTCACAAATGTTTCGGCGGGTATATATTGCCTGGAATTGAATCCAACCCTGATGTCCCTCCAGGAAGAGGACAATATTTATTATCTGGATCTTTATCAACGGTCGACCATTTGTGAGCGGCAAATTGGTGGGAAGCCTGCTCAATTTAAAGGCGTATTTCATACCTATGCAGGAAGGTGGAATACACAAGAATCGACCTTGTCTAAATTTCGAATATTGCCCTGGGCACGAACTGTGCCAACCTGGACCATTGAAGCATGTGATCAGACATTTTTTGACAAGGAGGCAAATTGGAATTTGAGTATTGTCAATTGTTTTCCTGCACTTGACAATCTGGTGCCAATGCCGAATGTTTGGGTTCGGCCGCAATCGACGAATAATGCATTGGAAGATGTAAAATTGGTTCGTGTTCCTTCTGGTGTCGAAGTACCTTGGAATGGCACTCGATTTCTGTTGGGTGAAGTAGGTGTTTGTGATACAGTCAATCTCCGACTCACGGGTCGAAATACGTCCTGTGATATGGAGCGACTCATCCTGGATTGGGGGTGGAGCTGTGACTCTCTAGAATTGGATGTAACATGTCGATTTCAAACAGATACCTGCTCCTTTTTTGCCCCACCTGGAAAACTGGAAATAGACCTGGGTCTTGATACAATTGTAGGCGAATTTTGTGCGCCCATGCAGTTGAGTCATTCACTTCAAGTGAACGCCGATCTGGGTTCTGTCTATAATTTGAATGTGACGGTAATTCTGCCATCAGGTCTCATGTATATTTCGGGAACCTCGCATATCCGGTGGCCATCTGGAACAGGGAATTTATATGCTGTCAATGATCCATTCATTCTACCGGATGGTCGTCTGCAATGGACTATTGATTCTCTTTTCGCAGAATTGCAACCGGGTTTACCTGGTGTTAATAGTTCCCCAGAGAATGCTGCTGACCTTGAATTTCAGACAATAACAGATTGTGGATTTATATCAGGATCAAAACTCCTTTATTCTTTTAAAGCAGACCAAATTTGTGATCGGCCGACAAATATTGTAGCAAAAACATCCGGGCCTTATTTCATCACGGGTACTTCAGCACCATATGAACTGGACATTGCTGTGGGTATTTCCGATACGGCTTCTTGCCAGCAGAACATTGTCCTGGATATAAGCATTACCAGCGATCAAATAACCTCCGATTCGGGATTGGTAACGGTTGAATTGCCACCCGGATTTGAATATATACAAGGTACTAGCAATACCAATTTATTCATTCAGGAACCGATGATCCAGGGTAACAGATTGATCTGGCAATTAGAGCAGGGGCTCCCATTGACCACCTTAAGTCTCTCCCTCTTCCTGTCTTCAAGTGTGCCCTGTGGACCCTTGATTATTCCGGTGTATGCATCAGTGCCTTTTACTGCATTTTGCCAATCTTCAAATAGTTATTGCGACATTGAAGTTCTCACCGGAAGTAGATATATCCCAGTAAATATTTCACGTCCGGAATATGATATATTCTCTGTATCAGCAGTTCCCTATTTACAGGGCTTGGGTGTCCAGGTGAATATTGCTCAAATTGGTGGTCATCAGCCAGGTTCTGGAAATGCTGAACTTTGGTTGGATCTGGACGGTGATGGCGAAGTAAGTAGTGGGGATCAATTTATATTAGCAAAACCATTTTCCTTTACTAGTGGCACGACAACAACTCTTTTATTTGGTCCTTTGGATTTGGAACTTGTAGAGTGGTGTCGTGTCATTATCCGGATTGATGAGGGCATGAACTGTGTTTGCCATTCAGTCACCAAACCAATAAAAGTACCCATTATTTTCCCGGCATCAGATCAGGTTGCTATTTGTTGGAATGATTCAATCCAGTTGGGAACACCAAGTTCGTCTGGTTTTCCCGTTTCTTGGACGGGCCTCGGTCTCTCCTGCACTAATTGTCCCATACCCTGGTTTTCCATGCCAAATTTAGGGACGGGTATTGAGTCTGCCATTCTACTGGAAAAGGTAAATCCAGAAGGAGAGTGTTTGCTAATTCATGAATGGATCGTGGATATCTATCCACAACTTGCAGTGTTGACTCCAGATGTTACTATTTGTGTTGGCGATACAGCATCTCTACTAACAACGCCTGCGATGAATTGGACATGGACGGGCCCCTCTATTTTACCTGGTGCAGGACAGGTCGCTAATGTGATTCCTTCGGAGTCATCTACGTACCATGTGACAATTATTGATGAGGCAGGATGTATTGGGGAGGATGATGTTGATGTAGACGTTATTTCTTTGCCTGCGGTGCCGACTGATTTCACATTTTGTGGAGGCACCCATCCCATATTGCCTATTCCTGTTGTGCAGGGCACTGTTTATTTTTGGAAAAATGCGGGCAATCGATTGAGTGATGTAACATCGCCAACGCCCAAAGTTATTGTGCCCAAAGATTTTGTTTTCCAGTTATTGATGAATAATGGATTTTGTAAATCTGAAGTGCCTATCAGTGTTCAATTTCTGGATTCACTTTTAATTTCTGGACTGCCCAAATCAATCAGTGCCTGTAAAGGGGATACAGTATTTCTGAGCTTGCTCCCCAATGTGCAGTTTGAGTGGCAGCCTGCAAATGCCGTCATTTGTTTGGATCCACTTTGTGCAAAGGTTGCTATCCCGATTGTATCACCAATGACAATATTTGTGACAGGTACGGATACATCTGGATGTTCGGGAATGTCTCAGGTTTTTATTCAGCCACAAGATTCAGTGGTTGAGATACGAGATTCATTAACGCTATGTCCGGGTCAATCCGTAGAGCTATTTGGTGAGATGGTGTCTTCGTCTGGATGGTATTGTGATACAACGGGTATTTCTGGCAATTGTCTGGAAGTTACTTGTGTATTCGTTTCCTTTGTGGACACAGCAAATGTCAATATTTCAGACACCATTTGCACGGGTCAAACGGCGGATTTATTCGGTGAAAAATTTGGCGTAGAAGGAACGTATTGTAGAACAACCATTTCCTCATCCGGATGTGATAGTTTGGTTTGTCTGACACTGTCCGTCATCCCGAGCCCAGTTGTTGATGTAGTCGATGAATTGGTGCTTTGTTTGGGTGACACAGCCTGGGTGGAAGCGATCCTTGATCCGGAAATGACACCCTATCAATGGTCAGATAGTTGGCCAGATCTTTATCGTCCAGTCACTCCAGAAAATAAATACCTGTTGATTACGCAAGATCAATGTGGACGATCGGATACTTCTACATTGGTCGTTTATTCCTGGTTGCCTCCGATCCCGGATCTGGGATTGGATACAGTCATTTGCGAGGATTCTATTTTTATCATTTATCCAGAGCTTTCCGTTGGCACAGTGTCATGGATGTGGTCGGATAGTTTTCCTGATCTCAATCGTCCGGTCACCACCGAGGGATGGTACACATTAATTGCAATGGATTCCTGTGGGCAAACGGGAGCCGACAGTATTTTCTTGAGCTCGGTTTATTGTGGTCCTTGCCACCTGGATATCCCCAATCTATTTACACCAAATAATGATGGCGTGAATGATGTTTTCCGGCTCGTCAAAGATTGTGATGTACTCATTCGCATGAAGATCTATGACCGCTGGGGGCAAGTCGTTTTTGATGAGACCAGTTCTGATCCACAATGGAATGGGATCGCACGAGGCGAGCCCCAACCGATGGAAGTGTATGCCTATGTGATCACATTTGCTGATCCTCTCGATGGGCATATGGTGAGGCGAGGGGATGTGACGTTGGTGAGATAGAATCGCTTTTTGCAATTCGCTGCTCGCAATTCGCACATTACGTAATAACCAGATTCGTCTCCGGATGAGGGACCATAAAGGGTCACATGCAATGAGAAAATCCCAAATTACATATGACATGTCCCAGATATAAACCAACACAATATTCCTGCCTGCAGGCTTGCAGGAATATGACCGAAACCAAGAGTTGCCCTCATTTCTCGAAATAACCCAATAACAAAATCACGAAATAACCCTTTACTCCCTATTCTCCAATTCCAACCCCAGCACTTTCATCATCCGCTGAAATTCACTCTGAATCGGCGCTTCAATCTTCACCGCCTCCCCGGTTCTCGGATGAGTAAACGATAGCTGTCGGGCATGGAGTAGCATGGTGTTCATGCCCCATTTTTCGAGGAAGAGCTTGTTCTGCTTGTTGCAACCATGGGGTCGGTCGCCGATGATCGGATGAAAGATATGGTCGCAGTGTCGGCGGATCTGGTGGGTGCGGCCAGTCAACGGACGAGCTTCAATTAGGGAGTAGCGGGAAGTCGGATGCCGACCGAACGGGATGTCGATCTCGGTAGTGGCCAGGCGAGTAAATTCCGTGATAGCATCACCCGTTTTACCTTCATGGTTGGTAATTGGGTAGTCGATGGTGACTTCCTCAGGAAACCAACCCCGGACGATGGCTAAATAACGTTTGTCCATTTTTCCTGCATGAAACTCATCCTGGATTGCCCGGGCCATTTCGGGATCCAGTGCGAAGAGGAGGACACCGCCCGTCTTTCTGTCAATACGATGGCAGGGATAGACATGTTGGCCCATCAATTGACTCCGAAGGATCTGGACGGCAAATTGGTCCGCATCCATGGCCAGTCGCGTCCGGTGGACCAGCAAGCCATGTGGCTTGTTGACGGCGATGAGGTCTTCATCCTGGTAGAGGATTTCCAGCTCTGTAATAGTAGTAACCGACATGAAACAGGAAGATAAGGTTTCCCCTAGAGCTGCCTTTTGGAAACCAGGAGTGGGAGCAAGTCTCTAATCGTTTTCTCGACCAAACATGCGACAGATATCGGGATAAAAGGCGTTGCCAACTGAACACATATCTCCATTTCGGAGGACAAGGATTTTTTCCCCGTGATTGATAATAGATACCCATTGAAGGTTAACCGCTTCAAAACGATTGATCTGGATGATTTGGGAAGGTAATTGCGCCAGCAATTGAGTCAAAGAAAGGCTGCATCCAAATTGATGAGAGGCGAGGATGACTTCTGTTCGGCCTTGACCTTTTGCTCCGGTGGTAACATGAACAATATCTTTTGGGTCGATCAGATAACTTTGACGGCCATCCTGAATTGGAATCATTTTATTAATGACTGGATTGCTTTTACTCAGACGTTCGCTTTGTCGATGTAAATAGAGTGCCTCAAGTATAGATTCCTGATGATACGCCCAATCTTCCCAAAAGGGTTTGTTGAGGATGTGAATGACGACCTCCTTGAAGTCATTATGAATCCGCTTGGCATTCTCAAAATCACGAAACCCGGTATTGATCACGACTGGAGGAATATGTATCTTATTTTGGCGCAACAGGCGTAAAAGTTGAAACGCATCACCGCCTAATAATTTAATATCTAAAAAGATTACTTCTGCCGGAATAGATGTGATCAGGCTGTATCCTGATTCAACAGAATCGGATTCACCAACCACTTCAAAATCTGGCGTTTCATTAAGTGCATTCACTAATTCCATACGGACATCTTTCTCGTCCTCGATGACCAGTGCACGTAGCTTATGAAAATCCATAACGGTAATATTTGGGGATGAGAATATTGACCCTTGTGCCACATAGCTCTCCGGACGCTGATGTAAAAACCCGATCCTGATACTCGATCTGCAGAGGTGTTGAATTGTATTTATTATAAAGGGTGATCAGGTCCTCCATGACACTTGTCGATCCATTTTGCAATTGGCGTCCAAGAATAACAGACTCGGGCCGACCGCGCCCGTCATCTTCAATTGTGATCAGAATATGTTGATTCTGAACGGCAATCGTCAGCCAGAAGTTCTTTGCCCCAACCCGATTGCGAATGCCTTTTTCGATGGCATTTTCAGCATGGATTTGGAGCAAAAGCGCAGGGACTTCATAGCCATCCAATAATTCCATTTCAGCTGGTAATGCAAGGTGAACCATGAGGTTTTCGCCAAATCGAATTTCCTGAACATTGAGATAATTCTGGACAATGATCATTTCCTGAGTGAGGGAGTGTGTGACCCTCCCTTCACGTGTATTGGCGAACAACAGATCTACATTTTGAGAAAGGCGACCAATGATCAGTGCAGTCTCGGGATCCTTTCGGTATTTGCTCTGAATCCAGTGGAGCGAATTATTTAAAAAGTGAGGATTGAAAAAATTACTCAGAGCCTGAGCCTTTAATGCATCACGTTCACGTAAATGACTCTCTTGAGAAAGTTGGAAGGTTAAGGCGTCCTTCTGTCGCTTAGAATAATTCCGGTACCAAAAGCCAAGTAAAGAAAAGACGAGTATTCCAAGGCCACTCCAAAACCAGATATTCTCTTTAAGCAGCACGGGCACAACAAACGAATAGGTTGTTCTACCCGAGATGACACCATGCTTATGGGCGTCAATTTGAATGGTGTAGGAACCAGCCGGGACGTATGCCAGGTCTATTTTGTTATCCTGGCTTTGATGAATATGGATCAACGTATCTCCATTCTGGTCGACCACGGAAATGGTGGCATAGACCCCACTCTGGAGCATTTTATTTCCATTAGCCTGGTAGTTAAATTGGATATTCCGATGCTCGGCAGGGAAGGAGCCAATTTGATGACTAGTGATGTCGACTGATTGGCCGCCGGCAAAAAACGAAGTGAGTTGAAAGCTGGTAGACGTAGTGTCAAAATGCAATTGGTCCAGATCAATGGCCAAGGCACCCCCGTCGGTACCAATCCAAATGACGCCACGACTATCTTTTAGTACAGCGTTTTGTTCGGTGCCATAGGGAGGAATATCAATACCGCGTTTTAGTGTGGTGGTTCGCCAACCATGCTTTTCTCGGAAATAAATCCCCTCGTATGTTCCGATCAACATATAGTCTGGTAGCTCCTTGATGATACCCACACGACTAGTGTCATTTCCGGGCAATGGAATTTTTTCCCAGTAGTTATCTGGTCGGCTATTTATATAGTCAAATTTGTCCGCTGCTGTCAATCGATAAAGTCCATCCTGTGCGCCTATCCATAGATCACCTTTGCTGTCGATGCAACTGCTCAGGGCGCCCAGGCTTTGCCATTTGCCGGGAATTCTTGGCCAGGTTACAGCAGTGTCCAGGACGGGGTCGTAGATTGAAATGCCCTGGGATAGCCGTCCCATCCAGATGCGGCCACGGTTGTCTTCAGCTAATGTTAAAACATTAATTAATTTCTGACCTTTATCTTGACCGATAATGTGTAACTGTGTCAATTCACCATTGCTTAGTTTTCCTATACCCAGTCCAATCTGGGCTAATCCCAATCCAATCAATCCATTGGATAGTGGTAAAAAAGCGTAACCCTTAATCCCGTTATTCTTTGGGTCCAAGCATTCAGGAATCTTGTTTTCACCGATCCGGAGCGTGCCTTCGTCTTGAGAGAAAAAATACAAATAGCCCTCTTGGTCCAGGTGGGAGCCGGGAAGGATTTTTCTGGCATTTCCATTTGTAGTTAACCGGGTTAATTTTTGACCATCCCACTTACTGAATCCACCAGATCCTGTAAATCCACCCATCCAGATATTTCCGTGTTTATCCTCACCGATGGCATGAAGACCGGCGATCATATGAGGGTCCCGTGAGTCAAAAACGTGAATGGCTTTATTAGTCCGGACCAGGCCAGTCGCAGTTGCATACCACCAATTTCCCTCAGCATCCTGTGCAAATTCATTCATGTGATCCGTTCGGACATTTGAGAGTAGGAGTGTTTTTATGCCGTCTGGACTAAGTTGATATAAGGCCAATTGATGAGTCACTGGATTTTCAGTAATAACAGCAGGTTTAGTCCGTTGGCGCTGATTATCCCATGGTCGAACACCAGTTATATTCCGTACAATGAGGCGCTGGCCAAGTTCGTTTTTAAGTTCGATTTTATGTTGCTGGCCTTTGCTGAACAAGAAGAGTTCTCCGTGAATAATTCGAAAATCCCGGATGTCACCACTGTAGTAGAAGCTGAGGCCGTGGTTTTCGATAAATTCCCACCTGTTTTGTTTTAATACTGCTGCATACTTTAGTTTATTTGCTTGTAACATATATGTAGGGGTAGTACCATCGAAATAAAAGTTTCTACCCAGTACACGTGCGTCTGGTACAGGAAGGGCAGGTGGGGTGAATTGCTTATCCCGAATAAATTTCTGTTTGTCATTGGATAATATCCAGGAGTTTCCATGGAAATCAACCACAAGGGGCGAATATATTTTTTTATCCAGGGATATGGAGGCAAACCCAGGAACGCTATAACTAGACCATGAGTTATCTGGATGCCGGCAGGCGATGAAAAGCGAGTCCGGGTTGCGTTTGGCAAACCACCACCCATTTGGGTCATCCATCCAGAACATCAAGTCGGAAGGCAATCCATGATCAGTGAAGCGATCATGAGTCCAATTCACCCCATCAAACCAGGAATAAAATTCGCCAGTGGCATAGCGGATGATCACTTGGCCTTCCTGTGTGAATGCAACACCGTCCAAATCTAATGAGGGCAACCCGTCAGATTGGTCATAGATTTTTTCAAAGACATGTTGACCAAGCAGGATCCCAGGCATGCAGAAGCAGAGCCATAGTGTAAATAGGATCGTGTACTTGTAGTATCGTGTCATTTTGGTGAACGTACGTTCTTTTTCAAAGATAAACCCCTCATGCAGGCCAATTGTATTTGCAGGATGAAGAACTGTGATTAGCAAATGAATGCCAGCGTCCTGCCCATGAACGTTGTCCATTTTGTCCTTCATGAGCAATTTTGTACGGTTCATGTCCCAATTGGATGGGTTTTATGGGAAGCCTTCATTTGGCTATTGAATATCCAGTATTATGAGCATGAATTAAAGTGTTTAGACATGGACTACCAGAGCAATATTCAGAAGCATGGCATCCCAGAAGACGTAGCAGGTTCCCTGAAATATGATCCCTTTTCAGGACGAATATCAGTGGTGTTGACTGGTCGTGAGCTTGAGGTACTCTGTCTGGTCGGTGAAGGAATGACCAGTGATGAGATTGGATGCGCGTTGCATTTGTCTACGGCTACCATTCAAAGTCACCGCAAGAACATGCTGACAAAAACCGGGGCAAGAAATGGGGCAAACTTGATTTGGTTGGCCTGCAAGCAAGGTTGGATTTGAATGAGCAGGGAAAAATTGAATCAACATGAAGGGAGTTAGATTAACGATATTATTGTTTTGTGTCCTGCCGGTTATATTGGTAGGGCAAACATTGGAATATATCCAATTGGATCAGGGTTGGAATGTATGTGCCTTAAGAACGCAATCCATTCGGATTGTCGATACCGGGAGTTCTCCATTGACCGATATCCAGCTGGCGCTCAACCTGCCATGCGGAGTGGAATATGTTGAGGGGACTATTTCTGGCGGGAATGAAGAGGATGTGTCAGATCCTGGCTTGCCGAGCTTCAGTTTTCCGGATTTGGGTGTTGGCCAGGAGAAGTTGTTCAGCATTCAGCTTCAAGTAAATTGTGCCGCTATTGCTTGTATCGATAATGGACAATTATTTCATATCAATGCTGACCTTTCTTTTCAGGGAGGCATGGCCTCCTTTCCTTCTGATCCATTTAATGTGGAGACCCCTCGCTTGGTAGTAACTGCGATCGAGTCGCCCTATTTGGCAGCAGGTAAAAACGAGACCATTGAACGGGTGATCCGCATCCGAAATACTCGGCTTGGCAGACTGGCCTCCTTTTCGTTTGAAGATGCATATAGCAAGGCGCTGGGCATTCAGACTTTTGACGGTGCAAATAATGGAACAATTCCCCTGAAACTGCGACGATTATTCAATGCGACTCACTTTCAGCAGATCGGAAATAAGGATGCCTTTTTTGATTTTAATGAGGAGATCGTCATCACGGAAACCATCGACGTGATTTCCTGTGCGTATGAGACGCAACAGGCCTTGTCCACTATTCGCATCGAATGGGGCTGTGGAGGAGAATCATGCCAAGTAGTGGAGCGGCAAGCGATCGTGGATATTCAGGCGAAGACGGAGTTGGGGGATTTGCTCCGACTAGTGAAACCCACCAGT
>JAHEAU010000350.1 GCA_024642625.1 Lewinellaceae bacterium | reverse complement strand
CTTGCCACTTGATGCATGTCAGTTGGCCTTAGTTGCGTCTTCCACGAAATCATCCCTTTCTCCGGAACGCCGTATTTAATTGTTTTGAAAACGTCTTTAATCGTTCCGCCGTGAATCCAATAGTTGTCTGTCATATTTGGACCAACGGTGCCTTCACCCAGTTGGCCATGGCAAGCTGCGCAGTTGGTTATAAAAATCGCCTTGCCGGCAGCCAGGGATGCCTCGTCTGTCAATTTTTCCACATTGGACTCATCGATCAAATTGGCTTGTTTGGCAAGAAATGCTGCTACTTGTTCTTCGCCCTGTGCAACCTCAGCTTCATATTCTTCCAACTGACTCATGCCCATATCGGAAATATGGTAGTAAAACAAATAAACGCCTGCAAAAAGGATTGTCAGATAGAACATGGCTACCCACCAAGGTGGAAGTTTGTTATCCAGTTCATGGATACCATCATATTCATGGAGCAAGAGTACGTCTGCTTCCTGTTCAACAGGTACTGCGGCAGTCCATGACTTGTATTGTCTGGATACCCATGACTCTTTAGGCTTTTTTTCAGCTTCCAAATAAGCTTCAAGGCCTTGCTCTTTGTAGATCTTGATTTGCTCTACTTTGATGACAGTCATCAATAGCCTGTAAAGGACAAGGATTGCTACCAGCATGACGACTGCAGCAGCAATTACGATCATCCGCACAAACAGGTCATTGAAAAAGTCGTTTGAAGCAGGTGAGCTTGCATCCTGAGCCATCAGGAATCCACTCGCCAGCATCATGGTGAAGATTGCAACGTATCGTTTCATAGCTTAAGATTGGGGTTCATTCAAAGAAGCATCATCTTGTAATGGCAGCCGTGCCATGTAGTCAATATGACTTTTTCGTTCGGCAAAAACAGCAACGATAACAATGGCAAAGACAATAAAGAATAACAAGAGTGGTGTCAGAGCCATCCAATCGATCTCTTCGCTGATCTGATGCAGGATTTGTTTATACATAGTGATTTTGGTGCTGTAGGATTATTTAGTTGATGGATCAGCTTTACTGATATCTGTACCCAGACGTTGGAGGTAGGCAATCAACGCAACGATCTCCTTCTTTTCCAATCCATCTTGTTCAATGCCATCTTTTTTCAACCGCTCTGCAACCTTGGCAGCCTGTTTTTCCAAATCTGCTTGCGCGATGTCCTCATACCCTTCAGGATAAGGCGTACCAAGCATTTGTAATACATTGATTTTGGACGAAAGATGACTGGTATTCAGATCATTCTCCAATATCCAGGGATATGGAGGCATGATCGATCCAGGTGACATTGTTTCTGGATCTAGCATGTGATTGTAATGCCAGGAATCCGGATATTTTCCACCTACACGATGCAGATCCGGTCCAGTCCTTTTGGATCCCCAGAGGAATGGCCTGTCATAAATGAACTCACCCGATTTGGAAAATTCGCCATATCGTTCGACTTCAGATCTGAATGGACGAATCATTTGGGAATGACAGCCTACACACCCTTCCCGGATATAGAGGTCACGACCCTCAAGTTCAAGTGGAGTATATGGTTTGACTGTTGCTATCGTCGGTATGTTTTCCTTGATCAGGAACATCGGTACGATTTCTACCATGCCACCGATCAAGATGACAACCAGGCTTAGCAACAACATTTGAGTCGGACGTCGCTCGATCCATTTGTGCCAGAATTCCTTGACCCCTTTTTCATAGCGTTCTCTAGCTGGAGCCTCATCCTGTTCATCACCGATAAATGAACTCGCCTTCGTCGTTTTCCACAGGTTGTATGCCATGATGCAAATCCCTGTCAAGAAGAGCAAACCACCCACAGCACGAGTAGCATACATCGGTATAATCTGGGTGACTGTTTCAAGGAAATTTCCATATTTCAGAAACCCATCTGGAGTGAATTGTTTCCACATCAGACTTTGTGCGAATCCAGACCAATACATGGGTACAGCATAAAAGACAATACCCAGTGTGCCGATCCAGAAATGGATATTGGCAAGCTTCAGTGAGTAGATTTTAGTGTTGTATAATCTTGGAATGAGCCAGTATAACACGCCAAAAGTGAGGAAGCCATTCCATCCTAGTGCACCAACGTGTACATGGGCGATCGTCCAGTCAGTATAGTGACTAATCGCATTGATGCTCTTGATGGACAGCATTGGACCTTCAAACGTTGACATACCATAAGCTGTCACCGCGACAACCATAAACTTCAGGATAGGGTCTTGACGAACACGGTCCCAGGCCCCTCTCAAAGTAAGCAAGCCATTGATCATGCCACCCCAGGAAGGGGCAATCAGCATGATGGAAAAAACTGTACCCAGAGATTGAGCCCAATCAGGAAGAGATGTATACAACAGGTGGTGAGGTCCAGCCCAGATGTAAATAAAAATCAAAGCCCAGAAGTGTATAATTGACAACCGATAACTATAGACTGGTCGGTTGGCTGCCTTCGGCAAGAAGTAATACATCAAGCCCAAATAGGGGGTTGTCAGGAAGAATGCAACGGCATTGTGTCCATACCACCATTGGACAAGGGCATCCTGGACGCCAGCCCAAACTGGATAGCTCATGGTGAGACTGTAGGGAATTTCCAGATTTTTGACAACGTGCAAGACTGTCACTGTAATCCATGTGGCGATATAAAACCAGATCGCCACATATAAATGTTGTTCTCTGCGCTTGATGATGGTAGCAAACATATTGATACCAAATCCGACCCAGACGAGGGCGATCAGAATGTCAATCGGCCATTGTAGCTCTGCATACTCTGCCGAGCTGGTCAGGCCTAGTGGAAGTGTTATAGCTGCTAGGACAATAATCAATTGCCAACCCCAGAAATTAAACCAGCTGAGAAAATTGCTGGCCATGCGGGCTTTGACCAACCGCTGTAGTGAATAGTACACCCCCATGAAGATCCCATTTCCCACAAAAGCGAAAATCACAGCATTGGTGTGCAATGGACGCAATCG
>JAHEAU010000349.1 GCA_024642625.1 Lewinellaceae bacterium | reverse complement strand
GCCATCGGAATGGGCAAGGCCATGTGGGGAGGACTCGGGCAAAACGTATTTAATCCCGCCTTGTTGGGAAGGGCATTCTTACAAGCCGCTTTCCCGGGGGCGATCACAACCTGGTCAGCACCCGGGGGCAGCTTCTTTAGCCTACAGGGGAATAATTTGGCCTTACCTTTCCTGAAGGGGAGTGTTGTCGATGCAACATCCGGGGCGACGCCTCTTTCCGCTATGAAATTTACGCAAGTGGCTGCTTCCTGGCAGGATTTGCTCTGGGGCAATGTCTCCGGATCTCTGGGCGAGACCAGTGGATTGCTCCTGTTATTACTCGGAGCATATCTGATCTGGAGAGGGCTGATCAACTGGAGAATCCCCGTTGGGATGATTTTGACGGTGGCCCTTTTTTCCGGGATTTTGCATCTTATTGACGGGCATCAATATGCACCACCTCAATTTATGGTACTTGCTGGTGGGTTATTGCTCGGCGCCATGTACATGGCGACAGACCTGGTTTCTTCACCCTTGACCAGCAAAGGGATCTGGACTTATGCAATCGGGATCGGCATTCTGGTTGTGATGATTCGGGTATGGGGTGGATTGCCCGAAGGCGTCATGTATGCCGTTCTTCTCATGAATGCGGTAACTCCGTTACTCAATCGGGCATTTCCGACCAGAGTATACGGCCACACCAAAGCCACCGGTTAAATCAAAGATGATGAGCGAGAATCAACAATTCACATCTCCTCCGGTCACTCCGGACATGTCGCCAGAACCAGGTCCGGCTAGGCTCATCGCTACGCTCGGATTGGCGGGTTTTTTCGCAGGCCTGCTGCTGGTTTCCGGATTTGTTCTCACCAAGCCCATTATTGAACAGAATAAGGCTGAAGCGCTGAAGGCAGCCGTTTATCAGGTTCTGGAAGGGTGTGTCACATTCGAACAATTGATCTGGGATGGCAAGATCCTCAGTCAGGGCACACCAACCGGCGAAAATGCTGCACCTGTTTATATCGGCGTCGGAGAAGGTGGACGAGTGTTGGGGTTTGCCATCACCACAGAAGAACCCGGCTTTCAGGATATCATTAAAGCCATCTATGGATATGATCCGGTATTGGATCAAATTATCGGGATGGAGATCCTGGAGAGTAAGGAAACCCCGGGCCTGGGAGATAAGATCTTCAAGGATGCGAATTTCAAGACAAATTTCGATGCATTAGCTGTGTCACCGGAGATTATTTCTGTCAAACATGGTGAGAAGAAGAATCCAAACGAAATAGAGGCCATTACCGGAGCGACTATTTCATCAAAAGCAGTAACTCGGTTGCTACAGAAAGGTATGGCAGCATGGAGAGAGCCTATTCAGTTATTTTTCCAAGGGATGAAACAGCAGTCACTTCCAGCTCAAGACCAAAAAAGTTAAATCATGGGAGTGGACCAACATACAGATTGGGATGTCCTCATCAAAGGACTTTGGCGAGAAAACCCTGTTTTTGTGGCCGTGTTAGGCATGTGTCCGACACTTGCTGTGACAAATACAGCGATCAACAGTCTGGCCATGGCTTCGGCCACTTTTTTTGTCTTGTTCTTCTCCAGCTTATTCGTCTCTTTGCTGCGAAAAGTCATCGCGAAAGAGGTGAGGATAACAACCTACATCGTCATTATCGCGACTTTCGTTTCACTTGTCGATATGTTGCTGGCCGCTCTGGTGCCGGATATTCACAAAGAGCTTGGCGCCTTTATCGCCCTGATCGTAGTTAATTGCTTGATTCTTGGTCGACAAGAGGCCTTTGCCGCAAAAAATAAGGTTGGCCTTGCACTCATGGATGCAATTGGAATGGGACTGGGCTTTACGATTGCACTGTTGATGATCGGCATTGTACGTGAGATTCTGGGCAATGGATCCCTATTTGACATTCCGATTTTAGGCGCCTCCTTCGAACCCTGGATTATCATGATCCTGCCTCCCGGAGGTTTCTTTACACTTGGGTTTTTATTGTTGATTTTCAATACTGTAGCCCAACGTCGGGCAAGGGCAAATGCCATCACCAGCTAATCCCGAATCATGGCACAGGAACTCCTTTGGATATTTATTTCGGCATTGTTGATCAACAACTTCACGCTGACGTACTTTTTGGGAATATGCCCCTTTTTGGGGGTGTCCAACAAAGTCGACACTGCCATCAGATTGGGCCTGGCCAATATTTTTGTGATGATTATTACGGCCATCGCGGCTTGGGCTCTGAATACCTATGTATTGATTTATGCGCCTTATCTCCGGCTTATCAGTTTTATTATTGTCATCGCCAGTACGGTCCAGTTTGTCGAGATGGCCATCAAAAAGTGGAGCCCTGAACTCTTTCGGGCGTTGGGCATTTTCCTACCGTTGATCACCACCAACTGTGCTATTCTCGGGTTGGCTTTGTTTGCTACAAACAAGGGTTACGGTCTTCTGGAGGGTATCGTTTACGCCTTGGGAGCGGGGGGAGGTGTTACGCTGGCTTTGATTTTGATGGCGGGTATCCGGGAGGAAACGCGAATTCTGGATATCCCGGATTCGGTGAAAGGGACTGCGTTGAGTTTAATTATTGCTGGCATATTGTCCATGGCCTTTATGGGATTTGCAGGTATGTTTAGCGCAGCATAAATCGCAATCATGACTGAGTTGATCCAATATATGATTCCTGTTTTTGCGCTCACTGCAGTTTGCGCAGGATGGATCGGTGTCCAGATGCTGGCTCGGCGCTTGGGGACAAAACATCATCTCAGTGACAGGCAAGCCACTTCTTGCGGCAATTGCGGCTGTCATCAAAAGTGTGAGGTTCCGCAGGACAAGCTTACTGAAAGCTGATATTCACTATTCGCCCTATCCTGACTCGACGGCAGGCAAGGTCACGCTTTCCGCCTTCCGCCTTTCGCTTTCCGATTTCCGCCTTTCGAAATAACCCAATCACGAAATAGCACCCTCATTGTGTATCTCCGCATTCAAGACTGGAATACAGCAGCTGAAGCAGC
>JAHEAU010000348.1 GCA_024642625.1 Lewinellaceae bacterium | reverse complement strand
TTGTTCGAGAAAGTTTTAAGCTTGGATCGAGAGCAGCGATAGATACGCTTGAGGCCTTTTTACAAATACAGACACTGGAGAGGGAGTTGCAGGGCGCCCGCGTAGAGAATCAGTCCGCCCAATTCGCCCTGAATACATTTATGTGGTCTGCAGATCGCCAACCTCTGGCATTAAATAGCATGGCTGTTGCCCCCAAGTTAACCGATGATTTGCAGATTGAGGGCATGTCTCCAGACTCCGTGTTTTTGTGGCTTGGACGCCTGTCATCAGATCACCCGGATATACAGCAGTACGACTTGAAACTTGCCGGATTGGAAGTTGATCGTCGCTTGAAGGCCGACAAGCTGAAACCCAAACTCAATTTGCAATACAATGTCCTGACCGAACCGGTCGGAAGTGAAATCATTAACCAGATTTCACCCTCGAATTACAAATGGGGGCTGGAGTTCGAGTTCCCATTATTTCTCAGGAAAGAAAGAGGAGAACTCCAAATGACCCGAATAAAGGTGGAAGAGACCACTCTGGATCGCGATCAAAAGATCCTGGAGTTGCAAAATAAAGTGAGAGCGTATCTTTTTGAAATCGAGAATCTGAAAGCCCAGATGATCTTGATGAGCGAAACCGTAATGAACTACCAGCGAATGCTGATGGCAGAGAGAATCCGGTTTGAAAATGGGGAGAGTTCTCTGTTCTTAGTCAATTCCAGACAGATGAAACTGATTGATTCTGAACTAAAACAGGTGGAATTGAGGGCCAAATTCCAGAAGATAAATGTGGCCTTGCGTTGGGCCCTGGGTATTGGCTGGATGGAGATTTGAAAACAGTGATGAATCGGAAAAAAGCTTTGTATCCTGTTCTGTCCATCGCCAAGCCCATATACACTTCGTTAATTGATGCCTCACGCGTACATTCAGGTACATAAGATGACGTAAATTGAATATCCCAATGAATCACAGGTTGTATTGAAGGAATTGTAGACTGCGTCTCATTTAGACCTATAGAAACGGGCAAAATCTTGAAATTTATTGCAATGAATTTTGGTGCCATCACATTGGCCAATTGGATGTCGCTGGTTGAGGTTGGTCAGGACCTTTTGACTGAATTGAATTATGAGGCTAGCGTTTTTTGAAGCTTAACTGTCTGGAAAGTTAGGGTTTAGTCCAGAGAATGTCTGGTTGACATTCGCTGGACTTGTGAAAATTTCATGGACTCTTGAAAATAGATCAATTCAAGTCAGGTGTTAATGAATTTGTCAACATTTTATTTATTAAGTTGTGCAGCTTTTCCAAGGAGGATGGCTCCAAAACCTAATACTAATGAAGAAAATTTTATCTGTAACATCAAGTCCCGTTGGGAATCAATCGTTTAGCAACCAGCTGGCCAAAGCTGTAGTATCACAATTGCAAAAGGTTCACCCGGATGCTAAATTGGAGGAGATCAATCTTGCGCGTACCCATTACCCGCATTTAGAGGAATCTCATCTCAATTCATGGTTTGTCGATCCAAATGACCATTCTCCAGAGCAACGTGCGGCGCTTCTGCACTCGGATGAATCGATTCAGAAGTTAATGGATGCTGATATCATAGTAATTGGTACACCCATGTATAATTTTGGTATTCCTTCCAACCTGAAAGCCTGGATTGATCATGTCATTCGTGCCGGGAAGACATTTGTTTTCCAGGAGGATGGTACACCGAAGGGATTGGTCAATGGCAAAAAGGTATATATCGCCATTTCATCTGGATCAATCTATTCTGAAGGTCCATCGAAGGTTCATGATTTTGTCGAACCTTATTTGCGCACGATCCTCGGATTCATCGGGATAACTGATGTTTCGGTATTTCGCGCAGAAGGAACGGCAATTCCGGGATTGAGAGAGGTTGCTCTTCAAAAGGCTGTTGATACCATTCGGGTGAATTAAGGTGTTGTTGAAATCTAGAATTTCAATGAAAGGCCAGTCTTGACTGGCCTTTCATTGTAAGTTTGGCTCATTCTCGGATGATCAGGCTGATTGAACCTCACTGACTATCTTTAACAGATGAGCGAATCCTTGCTACATATTGGATTTGACGCCAAGCGTCTCTTTCTGAATAATTCCGGTTTGGGTAATTATGGCCGTACGTTGATCAATGGGCTTACCGCTGCTCATCCGGAGGTACTCTATCATTTGTTTACGCCGGATGCAGGGGATCGACCGGATTGTCAAGGATATCTCCAGGGGCCTCCATATGCAGTTCATCAACCACCAAGAGGGATGCCTGGAACTCTTTGGCGCACCATTGGTATTCCCAAATATCTGGATCGTTCACATGTTCAGCTTTATCATGGGCTAAGTAATGAATTGCCAATCGGAATGGCCAAGAGTCAGATTCGGACAGTTGCGACAATTCATGATCTGATCTATCGCCGCTACCCGGGACATTACAGTCGGATGGATCGGGTGATTTACAATGGGAAGACAAAATATGCCAGTGAGAATGCTGACTTGGTCATTGCGATCAGTGAATGTACACGTCAGGATATTTTGGAAGCCTATGATGTCAAAGAAGACAGGGTCGTAGTTGCTTACCAAGCTTGCGACCCGTTGTTCTATTTTCCCGTGGGAGACGATGAAGGAAAGGCTATTCGCAAGCGCAATGCCTTACCGTTCGAATACCTACTGTATGTCGGCTCGGTTAATGAGCGAAAGAATTTGTTGTCTCTTGTTAAGGCAATGGAATTTTTGCCAGAATCCCTTCGATTGCCTTTGGTGGTTGTCGGTCATGGCGGAAGTTATTTGAGAAAAGTAAACCGGTATTTAGAAAGTCGAAAATTGACCAAACTTGTTTACTTCCGCCCGGGAATTGCGACGGAAGATTTGCCAGCTATTTACCAGGGTGCTGCACTTTTTTGTTACCCGAGTTTATATGAGGGATTCGGGATACCCATCCTTGAAGCACTGGCCAGTGGTGTTCCGGTTTTAACAAGTAACAGATCATCCATGCCTGAAGCCGGCGGGCCGGGG
>JAHEAU010000111.1 GCA_024642625.1 Lewinellaceae bacterium | reverse complement strand
GGCATCCGGTATTGGCGGTTTGGTTTCCCTGGAGCAAGAAATCGAGACATTTTCCAAAGGATCCGGAACGCCTCGATTTAGTCCATTCCTCATTCCAAGAATGATCACGGATATTGCAGCAGGACACATTTCTATACAATATGGCTTCCGTGGGGTCAATTATGCAACTGTTTCTGCATGCGCATCATCCAATCACGCCATGATTAACGCTATGGACTACATCCGGATGGGGCGTGCCGACATCATCATCAGTGGCGGTTCAGAAGCAGCCGTAACGCATGCAGGTCTGGGTGGATTCAATTCGATGAAAGCACTATCAGAGCGAAATGATGATCCAATTACAGCTTCCCGACCATTCGACAAAGATCGCGACGGATTTGTATTGGGTGAAGGTGCCGGCGCATTAATTCTTGAAGAGTTGGAGCATGCCATCAAGCGCGGCGCGACGATCTATGCTGAAGTATGCGGTGGTGCCATGACAGCTGATGCTTACCATATGACTGCTCCTCATCCTGAGGGCCTTGGGGCAATCAACGTCATGAATGAGACTTTTCGTGATGCGGGTGTCAATCGAGATGAAATCGATTATGTCAATGTACATGGTACGTCTACTCCACTAGGTGATATAGCTGAGGTCAAAGCCATTCAAAAGGTTTTTGGTGACGATGCGTTCAAACTGAATATAAGTTCGACAAAATCCATGACTGGGCATCTTTTAGGGGCGGCTGGTGCCATTGAGGCCATTGCCTGTATCCTGGCCATGAAACATAGTTACATTCCTCCAACGATCAACCACTTTACTGATGACCCGGAAATTGACGCTCGATTAAACTTGACCTTCAATGAAGCTCAATCCCGGAAAGTGCGCGTTGCTTTGAGTAATACGTTTGGCTTTGGAGGACACAATGCCTCTGTTCTGTTTAAACAATTCGTTCCGTGAGTTGAAAGTTCTTCGCCAACTTTACAACTATTATCTCTCTGAGGACAAGGATCTCGCTCGTCGGATGTACGTTTTATTGGGATTCATTCCTGCCAATTTATATTTGTTCAAGCTAGCATTCTTTCATAAATCATCTGCTCACGTTCAAGAATCGCCATTTCACAACAATGAGCGTTTGGAATATCTGGGAGATGCTGTTTTAGGTACTGTCGTCGCAGAATATCTGTTTAAAAAGTATCCGGTGAGCGATGAAGGCTTCCTTACCAAGATGCGAAGTAAGATCGTCAAGCGAAAAATGCTCAACGACCTCGCATCTGATATGGGGCTAGATTTCTTGCTAACTGAATATAATAACACTCGTCTCAGCAGCTCTATGCTGGGGAACGCATTTGAGGCCCTGATAGGTGCCATTTATCTGGATCGTGGATACCGTGGAACACGCCGCTTTATTGTGCGAAAAGTGCTGCGGAAGTATCTGGACATCCACGGTTTGGAGACTTTTGATGACAACTTCAAGAGCCAATTACTGGAGTGGTGCCAAAAGCATGGAAAGGAGGCAGAATTCAAAGTGGTCTCCAGGTTCAAGCATGACAAACGCGACCGGTTTAAAGTAGCTGTCTTTGTCGACGGAGAAAAAATATCACTTGCTGAAGATTACAACAAGAAAAGCGCTGAGCAAAGTGCTTCAGAGAAAGCCCTCCTTCAAATGGGTGTCTTGTCTGAGGATGAAAATGAGTAAAGTATTCGGACAAGAAGGCCTCTTTCAGCACCCGAAAATGAGAGACTCTAATTTTGCTTGATGTCTACACGATAACTGAGTCCCATTTCCCTGACTTGATTCACAAAAGCATTGTCGACATGCACCTTGTACTTCTGTACTTGCGTGCGCAACATTGCTCTTGCTTCAGGATCATAAACCGTTAAACCAAGCGGGTGTTGCCCTTTATGGTTTTTACACACGTTCTCCAGAGATTCAATCAAAGGAAGTGTGAGCAGTTCGACTGGAATGTGAATATGAAGGCCTTTCATAAACTGTTCTCCAGCAGTACTCAACAGGCTGACATCCAAAACTTGCAAACGGTATTGGTTATTCCAATGATTTTTACCGTTGATTGCTGTTATCAAGAGACATTGTCCTGGCTCAAACAAATGCTTGTGCTTGTGATAATCTTCCTTAAAGAGTTTCAATTCCATTTCACCTCGATAGTCCTGGATCGTAAAGATTCCAAACATATCCCCTTGTTTGTTGGAATACTTGTGTTGTGCATCGGTCACGACTGCTGCTAGACGAAACCGTCTGTCTTTTTTCTCCTCTACTCTATCGATAGTAAGGTTAGCTACATAATCAGCTTCCAGTTTGAATTGATCCAGTGGATGAGCAGAAAGATAAATTCCTGCAATGGCTTTTTCACGAGTCAGCTTGTCAGTAAGTGACCACGGTTCAACATCTGGCGCTTCTGGTAATACAATCGTATCCATAACAGCTTCGGCCCCAAAAAGGCTTTGTTGAGCTGATTCATCCGATTGCCCTAATGCGCCTCCAAATTTGAGTAGATGTTCAAGGTAAGTCTCATATCGGTCTGTCGGTGCAAAATATTGTGCACGATGAATACCTTCAAAACAATCAAGTGCGCCTCCAAGGACGAGACTCTCCATAACCTTTTTGTTAATGACTCGCTGATTCTGTCTGCGAACAAAGTCAAAAACATCCGGATAAGGTCCCTCTACCGCTCGTTCAGCCATAATTGCTTCCACTGGTCCCTCTCCCACCCCCTTCAACGCTGACAAGCCGAAACGGATGGCCCCTCGTTCATTGACAGTGAAGTGCATCTCGGATTCGTTTACATCAGGCCCCAGGATTTTCAATCCCATCCGCTTGCATTCATTCAAAAAGAAATTGACCTTGTCGAGGTTGCTTTTGTTGTGGGTCAGGACGGAAGCCATGAATTCTGCAGGATAATGCGTCTTCAGGTAGCCCGTCTGGAAGGCAAGAACGGAATAGGCTGCAGCATGGGATCTGTTGAAACCATATGAGGCAAACCGTGCCATGGTATCAAATATGTCGTTCGTCTGTTTTTCATTGACGCCCTTAGCCGTCGCACCTTCCAGAAAAATCTGTCGATGGCGATCCATTTCTGCCGCCTGTTTTTTTCCCATCGCCCGACGCAACATATCCGCTTGTCCAAGAGAATATCCGGCCATGATCTGAGCTGCTTGCATAATCTGTTCTTGATAGACCATGATTCCATAGGTTGGCTTCAAGATCTCTTCCAGCCATTCATGTGGATATTCAACCGGTTCCCGTCCGTGTTTCCTGGCGACAAACTTGGGAATATTATCCATCGGACCAGGCCGATAAAGAGCGTTCATTGCAATCAGGTCTTCAAGATTGGTTGGCTTGAGTTCGCGAAGATGTTTTTGCATCCCTTCAGATTCAAACTGAAATAACGCTGTTGTTTCTCCTCGCTGAAATGTTTCAAATGTCTTCTCATCATCCAGCGGAATATCATCAGGGTCAATATTGGCTGACTCCCCATATCTGTTGACGATATTCTGAATTGCATCTTTGATTATAGACAGAGTCTTCAACCCAAGAAAATCCATTTTCAACATTCCCGCATATTCGACGATTCCGCCTTCAAATTGGGTGACATACCAGTCGGAATCCTTTGCAGTGCAAATAGGTAGCAATGTAGTCAGATCACTGGGTGCTATAATGACACCTGCGGCATGAGTACCAGTGTTCCTCACTGATCCTTCCAGCCTTCGAGCCATTCGAAGCACTTCAGCCTCGTGCCCCTTCCCTTGAATCATCTCGCGTAATTGCAAGATATGGTTGAGATCATCACCTGTGAATTCTTGCTCGAGATCCTCAATTGTCTTGTCGAAGAGGCTATTCAACTTGGTCCCAGGTCTATCCGGAACCAATTTGGCAATCTTGTCTGTTTCAGGTAGAGGAAGATCCATCACACGGCCCACGTCCCGGATGGATGATTTTGCTGCCATCGTGCCAAATGTGACGATTTGAGCAACTTGGTTCCGCCCATATTTTTCGACGACATAATCTATGACCTTTTCCCTGCCATAATCATCAAAGTCGATATCGATATCGGGCATGGACACCCGCTCAGGATTCAGGAAACGTTCAAAAAGCAGGTTATACTTTATGGGATCTATATTGGTAATGGTCAGGCAAAAAGCCACAGCTGAACCAGCAGCTGAACCCCGGCCTGGGCCTACAGCAACGCCGAGTTTTCGAGCGGCTTTTACAAAGTCCTGGACGATCAAGAAATAGCCGTCAAAACCCATATTCTTGATCACATTCAACTCATAGTCAAGACGCTCACGCACGACTTCGGTGATCTCTCCATAATGTATTTTAGCCCCTTCGTACACCAGATGACGCAAATAATCGGACTGTCCTTCATATCCCTCAGGTACTGGAAAGTTAGGCAGCATGACATCCTTAGCAAGGTTCAGGACTTCAATCTTGTCATACACCTCCATTGTCGTGTCAATGGCGTCCGGCAAATCGTAGAAAAGTTGCCGCATCTCCTCCTGCGACTTAAAGAAGTAATCACTGGACGAGAAGGCAAACCGATGTCCTTTTCCTTCACCTTTTGGCTCTGCCAATTTGGACCCCGTATTTACGCAAAGAAGAATATCATGAGGCTTCCAGTCGTCTTCTTCAACGTAGTGAGAGTCATTAGTGGCGATGACTTTCAGATTGTATTTCCGAGCAAATCCAATGAGGACCTGGTTGACATCTTCCTGGCTATATCCGGACGGGACGACCATACCCCTGTCATCTTTAATCGTGATATTTTCGAGCCCTCTGTGTCGCTGCAGTTCAATGTAAAAATCCTCACCAAGCAGATCCACCCACCATTTCAGCAGTTCCTCAGCTTCTTTTAGTTGGCCGTGAATGATTGCTTGTGGTATCTCTGCACCGATACAGCAAGAGGATGCAATAATGCCTTCATGGTATTGGGCAATCAGTTCCTTGTCAATTCGGGGAAATTTGCTGTACAATCCATCAATGAATCCTAATGAACAGAGTTTGGTGAGGTTGGCATACCCTGTCGCATTTTTCGCCAACATGAGCTGATGAAAGCGATTATCTCCTTCATGTCGGCTGAATGCCTTTCGATGGCGATCTGCAACCATATAAAATTCACAACCCACCATAGGTTTCAGGTTGTGTTTCTTCGCCTCATTCACGAATTGGAAAGCGCCAAACATATTGCCGTGATCCGTCAACGCGACCCCTTTCATTCCGTCTTTCTCGGCCTTAGACATTAACTCCTTAATGTCTGATGCACCATCCAATAATGAAAATTGGGTATGATTATGCAGGTGGACGAATGCCGGCATGAGGATCAACAGTTTGGTATAAAAGGGGAAGAATGAGAACAGAACGCCCTCCTTCCTGGCGGCTGAAAGGTACGTGTTGAACAGCCAAAATCGAAGAAATCATGAGAATACCTGTTGAAAAATCTAAAACACCACTACAGGTTCAACCCTCATCCAATCAAGTAAGCCCCATAATACCATATTAACTTCTATGTCATTTGTATCAGCCCCCCTTTTAACATTTACACAGTTATTTGAAGTTCGTTTAAACCTGATCGCGCTCAAGGTTATTTCTTTACTTTGAGAACTGAACATCATATCTATGCTTCTTCGACAGCTCTTTTGCGTGGTCATCCTTTTGCTTGGAACATCGCTCCGCTTGCAAAGTCAGTCAACTGACCAATTCTATCAGCGCCCTCCAGATGCTGCAACGATTTACCAAAAAATGGAAAAGTTGCAAACGCTGGGAACCGTCATGTATATGGCCGCCCACCCGGACGATGAAAACACCCGATTGATCTCCTGGTTCAGCAGGCAACGCAAGGTCCATACGGTTTATCTATCTCTGACGAGAGGTGATGGCGGCCAAAACCTGATTGGCAACGAGATCTCAGAACTCCTGGGTGTCTTGCGTACTCAGGAATTACTGGCGGCTCGGCGAACGGATGGTGGCGAACAGTGGTTTACCCGCGCGAACGATTTTGGCTATTCCAAAAATGCAGAGGAAACCCTAACCATTTGGAACAAGGAAAAAGTCCTTGCCGATGTCGTCTATGCAATTCGCAAATTCAGACCAGAAATTATAATCAACCGGTTTGATGCGAATTCATCTGGTGAAACTCATGGCCATCATACGGCATCTGCGATGTTATCACTGGAAGCATTTCGTCTTGCCGGCGATCCAAAGGCTTTTCCTGAACAGCTCAAGGAAGTACAACCTTGGCAACCAAGAAGGGTCTTCTTCAATACATCCTGGTGGTTTTATGGCAGCCACGAAGCTTTTGATCAAGCTGACAAATCCAGAATGATCAATGTTGACATTGGAGTCTATGAACCATGGAGCGGATATTCCAATTCTGAGATTGCCTCCATCAGTAGGAGTCAACATAGGTGCCAGGGGTTTGGCTCAGAATTGTCTCGGGGATCAAGTATTGAATATCTGGATCTGCTTGAAGGTGATTTGCCTTCTGACAAAAACGACCCGCTAGCTGGTATTGATATGAGCTGGAATCGCACCCAGAATGGTCAACAAATTCAACAATCCATAAACCAAATCCTGGAGTCGTATGACTTCCGGCAGCCAGCCCTTTCCATTCCTGCATTATTGAAGCTATATAAAGCCGTTTCATCCCAAAAAAGCAATCCTTGGCAGGAAGGGAAACTGGTCGACATAGCGCAGTTGATTTCTGATTGTAGTGGTGTATACGCAGAATGGACGACGTCTTCATCGACAGGCATTTGTGGTGGAACTGTTCAATCCAAACTCGATATCATCCAACGAGTCGGGCCCCAAATGACTGTCCATCGTCTTGAGATTGTCGCCCAGGGGATAGATACATTCATAGATCAAAGATTGCTTGCAAACGAACCCTTAATGTGGTCGCTTTCCGGAACCTGGTCGAAATCAAGCAATTGGACAGCACCATACTGGCTCCTTGAACCCCAGGAAGCCGGTCTTTATACGGTGGAGGACCCTTCCTTACGAGGACGGCCAGAAACGCCTAACCCCGCAAAGATGAGAGTCATACTGAGTTGTGAAGACGTGCAGTTCCCGTTGAGCTTACCTCTCACCTGGAAACGGATCGATCCGGCATATGGCGAACGATATCAACCGTATGCAATTTTACCAGAGGGCTTTGTTACACCAGTCCAACCTGTTGCTTTGTTTCCTTCATCTGCATATAGGGAGATTCATCTGAAGGTAAAGGCAGGACAGCCTGATTTTAAAGCGAACCTCATTTCTGACTTGCCGTCTGGATGGCGAGCGGAACCTGATACCCAGGCGATTCATATACCCTTGGAAGGAGGAGAACAACTCGTTACCATACGTGTATACCCACCAAATAGGCAGGATATAGGTTCAGCGAAGTTCAAACTGGAGGGCGCATTTAAACCCCTGACAAAAGCGTTGCGAGAGGTTCGATATGAGCATATTCCCAATCAATATATTCTGATGCCTTCAGAAATGAAATTGGTTCATGTGGATCTTCAAATCCAGGGACGAGAGATTGGCTATATTTCTGGTGCTGGCGATCAGGTGCCTGACTGCCTGCGCGAAGCAGGATATCGAGTTACCATCCTGGAGGATGCTGACCTGACTACAGCCTATCTTAAACGATTTGATGCGGTGCTTGTAGGCATTCGGGCATACAATACAAGAGAGTCGCTCAAATACCACCAGCAATCCTTGAATGAATATGTCCATGAAGGTGGCACAGTGATCGTGCAATACAATACAAATAGAGGACTAGTTTGCGACCCGTCCCCACTTCCTCTCAAGATTTCCAGAGATCGCGTTACTGTTGAAACTGCCCCAATCACTCTATTGGCTCCAGATCATCCTGGCATGAACCATCCTAACAAAATAGGTCCTTTGGATTTTGATGGTTGGGTCCAGGAACGAGGGTTATATTTTCCGAACGAGTGGGACGATACATTCCTGCCTTTGCTATCCGCTTCAGACCCAGGAGAAGAAAGCAGCCAGGGCATGCTTTTGGTCGCACCATTTGGCGAAGGTCATTTTGTCTATACCGGACTTTCATTTTTCCGACAGTTGCCAGCGGGAGTCCCAGGGGCCTATCGCCTCTTGGCAAATCTTATCGCGTTAGGCAAATCAGATAAGCCATGATGCCAAATTCAAAGATAGAGGCAGAAGACAATCATTTGGATGACCTTCCACCCTTCATGGGAACCTGGAATCGAATGTATATGCTGGTCCTGGTCGTGCATGTTCTGTTCATTGCTGTTTTCTATTTGATAACGCTACGCCTCTCCTGATATGCATTGGATTGACTGGACAGTCATGGGGTTGACATTGGTCACCATCGTCGCATATGGTGTCTATCGCACCAGGGATGTCACGGATGTGAAGAGTTACCTTATGGGGCACAAGGATCTTCCATGGTGGACGATAGGATTGTCCATTATGGCTACTCAGGCCAGTGCTATCACGTTCTTGTCAACACCTGGCCAGGCCTTTGATGACGGTATGCGATTTGCGCAATTCTATTTTGGTCTTCCTGTAGCGATGGTCTTCCTCAGTATTTTTGTCCTTCCTATTTTTTATCGGCTGAATATTTTTACTGCTTACGAATATCTGGAGCAGCGGTTTGACCTTAAGACACGGACTTTGACAGCCTCTCTTTTCCTGTTATCGAGAGGACTGGCAGCTGGTATTACCATTTATGCGCCATCCATCATTTTATCATCATTAATGGGATGGAATTTGACCCTCACCAATCTCATGATGGGCATTTTAGTGATCGTTTACACTGTGGCTGGTGGGACAAAGGCGGTTAGTGTGACTCAAAAGCAACAGATGATCATCATTCTCAGTGGAATGGCCATCACTGCACTGATCCTGCTATATAAATTACCTGCACATGTTGGTTTAACCGAAGCGGTTAAGGTGGCTGGTAAAATGGGAAAGCTCAATATTGTGGACTTTTCATTTGACCTGTCAAACAGGTACACCTTTTGGTCTGGCATCCTGGGTGGCACCTTTCTCTTTCTCTCTTATTTCGGCACAGATCAATCTCAGGTGCAACGCTACCTGTCGGGGAGAAGCCTGAAAGAAAGCCGGTTAGGCCTTTTATTCAATGGTATCATTAAGGTACCGATGCAATTCATGATCCTCTTTGTCGGTATTTTGGTCTACGTTTTCTACTTGTATACGCCCTCTCCCGTCCATTTCAACAGGGCCAATATTCTCAAAGTAGAGAAGTCGGAACGTTATGAAGAGTATCAAGCTTTAGAGCAGGCTAATGGAGAAATCCAATCCCAACGAATGGCCGCTGCTGATCAGTTGATCCTGGCTATGGATGCTGGAGATGAGACGGTTATAGAACAGGCGCAATCAACAATGAAGACGTTACAAGCAGCTGAACGTAGCAGCCGTGAAGAAGTGCGGACACTTATCAAGGAGGTCTCACCTATTTTGGATACGAACGATTTAGATTATGTCTTCCTAAGTTTTGTTACTGATTTTCTACCAATCGGCCTGGTTGGACTACTCCTTGCCGTCATTTTCTCAGCCGCCATGTCATCGATTAGTTCAGAATTAAATGCTCTGGCAACCACGACTGTTATAGACATCTATCGCAGATCACTTGTGACAAATCGCCAAGACCCCCATTATCTAAAAGCCTCTCGATGGTTTACTGTTGGCTGGGGAGTCATTGCGCTGATCTTTGCAGAGACGGCCAGTCTTTTCGACAATCTGATTCAAGCCGTAAACATTATCGGGTCCTTGTTTTATGGTACCTTACTAGGCATCTTCCTCACTGCGTTCTTCCTGAAAAAGGTCAAAGGTGACGCGATCTTTATTGCAGCATTGATCGGTGAAGCATCTGTTCTTTTAATATTCTGGCTTTCACAGATCGGCTATATTTCGATTGCGTACCTCTGGCTCAACCTCATTGGCTGTATTATTGTGATGCTGACAGCCTGGATAATTGCCAAACTCGGTTCAAACCGTTAATCCCTGCCATTCGGTACTTATCAGTTAGACTGGCCTAAGAGAAGTACCAATCTATTCCCTATTTTCGCAAATGAATAACCACACGATCATGGCAAATCAACTATTAGCTGGAAAAAGAGGGATCATCTTTGGCGCTCTGGACGAGCAATCCATTGCATGGAAAGTTGCTGAACGAGCACATGAAGAAGGCGGTCGATTTCTGTTGACCAATGCTCCAGTGGCTATGCGTTTTGGCAAGATCAATGAATTGGCTGAGAAGTGCCAGACAACGGTTGTGCCTGCGGATGCAACATCCATAGAAGATCTAGAAAACCTTGTTGATCAGGCACAGGAACAATTAGGTGGCCCTCTGGATTTTGTCCTCCACTCGATTGGTATGTCTATCAATGTTCGCAAGGGGAAGGAATACACCGATATCAATCATGAGTGGATGCAGAAGACGTTTGACATTTCTGCAATTTCTTTCCACAAGTTGATGCAAACTTTATACAAGAAAAATGCAATGAATGACTGGGGTTCCATTCTGGCGTTGACCTACATTGCAGCACAACGCGTTTTCCCGGACTATAGTGAGATGGCTGAATCAAAGGCCCTTTTGGAGTCCTTTGCAAGAAGCTTTGGCTATCATTTTGGCACCCAGAAACGGGTCCGTGTCAATACCATTTCTCAATCTCCGACTATGACCACTGCAGGAAGCGGGGTAAAAGGTTTTCAGGAATTTTTCAATTACGCTGACAAGATGTCTCCACTAGGTAATGCCTCAGCGGAGAACTGTGCTGCATATTGTGTCTCCTTATTCAGCGATCTTACCCGGAGCGTTACAATGCAAAATCTGTATCACGATGGCGGGTTCTCCTCGATGGGTATGAGCCCGGCAATTTTAGGGATGTGATACCTGACTTCGTGATAACTTGATCATTTCCTTCATTTCGTAAACGGTATATCCAATATACAATCCGAAAAAAAGAACCAGGAAGGACCTTCCTTGGGGATGGACCGTTTTTGTATAGATCAATAGAAAGATCAAACTCAAAACCAGTTTTCCAAGAACTGAGCCAAGAATCAATCCTGTAAATAGATTCGGGTTAGGATCATTTACCGTCCTATGACCTGCAATAAGAATAAGCCCTGTGAGTAGTGCAAAAAAAACACATTGAAAGGCCGTTTCGGCACATGACAATGCAGGCTGAAACAGCCACCAACTAAGTCCTGCTAAAAGGAACATGATGAAATTGAAACGCACGAACG
>JAHEAU010000110.1 GCA_024642625.1 Lewinellaceae bacterium | reverse complement strand
ATGCAGTATCCCCCGGGGTGGTTATTCCAAGAAGAGGCATCAGAACAAAAGGTAAAAATGAGGTGACCGCCAGATCAACAGGCTCAGTAAACCACCAGATGGCGACCCAAGCCGTTATGGCCGCCATTTGTGTCACCTCTGGCTTGCCCGGTTCCAGGTCAAAACCAATTAATATGATCAAAAAACAAAGTGGGCCTGAAAGCAGAACAAAGATGTTCTTCATTTTTTCATCGGGCAGCTTCATTCGACTCATCATGCCACCAAAATACCGATTCCTTTTCGAGGTAGGAAGAAAGGATCAACTCATAGCCCTGCAAGAAAATCCTGAGCGACCCTCAACGGTCGTAATGCCGGCTTTTTCTTGTACTGATGGGCGTCCATCCGGTCATCAATCTTTTGAAGTGTTTTAACAGCTTTGACAATGTATGGACCCTTATTCAACATAGCACATTCAGCCCTCACAGCAGCTACTGCATCCGTGATCTCTGCTCGGGTCGCCAGCCCGGTCTTTGCCAGATTTTCTAACACTTGTGTCGCCCAGATATTTGGAATATGAGCTGCTTCACACAACCAACCAATCTCTTCCTGAACCTCAGCAATGCGACTCCAGCCGACTTCCACAGCCAGGTCACCGCGAGCAATCATTACCCCGACCTTCGGACTTTTCATTGCCGTTAGAAGAAGCGCAGGTAGATTGTCGAATGCCAGTCGGGTTTCGATCTTGAGAATGATCCCCAGATCCGATCGTCCCAAATTGTCCAGGGCACTTTGCAGAGCCTCTACATCTTCCGGTCTCTGTACAAATGAAAACCCGACCATATCAGCATGTCTGGCAATAAAGGGTAGCGTTCGGCGGTCCTCTTCTGTCAAGGAAGGAAGAACCAGATTTGAGTCTGGCAAATTGACCCCTTTTTCAGATTTTAGTTTTGACCCCTCAGAAGATGTCCTGGTAATCCGCACCGTCCAATACTCGGGAGAGATTTCTTCAATTACTCCTGCGATCTTTCCATCGTCAAACCAGATTCGGTCACCTTGACCAACCTGATCAAAAAGTTTGGGTATGGACAAACCGATTCGTGCTCGTTCCTCGAGAATTCCATTCTCATTACAAATTGCAGGCTCTCCCCATTCCAAATGCTTCCACACCTGGATCAAATCACCTTCACTTATTGGAATATATCCATCTTTTCGTTTTCCCTTTTTTGACCATCGAGGTACGATTTTGCCCGTTCGGATCTTCGGACCTGCCAAATCCATGTAGATCAGAACATTGTGAGCAGACCGCTGCCGGGCCGTCACTATACTGTCTATCATGCGTTTCCAGGAAGTTTGATCGTCGTGGCTACAATTGATACGTAAAATTTCAACACCCATGTCGACTAATGCATGAATAAGGGAATCATCTGAAGCAGACTCTGACGGTAGTGTGACCATGATACGAGTATGGCCAGCATGCCGTTCGGGTCCAAAAAGATTGGCCGTATGTTCTTGTAAACGTTGCTTTGATCTCGGAAATCCGACATGAAGCCCTAGTCCCATTGCCTTTACCTCATTCAGGGTTTTACCATTGACCAAATGCAACAGCGTGAGAACATTCTGGACATTTGTATAGGTATATCGCTCCGAATGGCTAATCGAGGAAATACCCAATGAAGCCAAATCTTCCTGGACTGGGCGCAGATCATGTGTTCTCAAGGATAAATAATGCAACAAGTTTCTGGCACTTTCCAGATAATGAGATGATACGCTATCCAAATACGACGCTCCTTGCTGTTCGGCGATCTCCATTCTGGACAAGGATGCGGTTAAAAAACTGATGAGATGATTGATATCCTCATGTTCCATCTTCGCAAGATCAGGGTTGTTATCTTTATCCATTATAACGTGGACTGAAAGTACCTATTTGGTCAACAAGATGCCATCAATCTTCGTTTCTTCAGAGCATGTTACTTTTGTATTTCACTTCGGATTGAATACCGATTAATTAATATCCTATGTTGTTGCGAACTCTTGTTGCTGGATTTCTTTTTCTTTTCTTCAGCTTATCCTCATTTGGACAAGCATCTGCCTGGTCCATCCAGAAAGATGTTGCCTTCCTCTCTTCCGACCTGACAGAGGGAAGAATGACAGGTAGTAATGGTGAACGATTGTCGGCCCGGTATATCTCGGAACGATTCACACAAATTGGCCTGTCGCCAAAAGGTACTGAAGGATTTTACCAGACCTTTTCATTTAACCCGCCAGCCAACCCACATGATTCTATTGGTGCCGGTGCAGAAAAGACGTGTACAAATGTCGTCGGCTTTTTGGATAATGGTGCAGCGAATACGATCATTATTGGCGCTCACTATGATCATCTGGGTATGGGTGGATCCGGCAGTGGTTCCTTGTCAACAAGTCATGATGAGATCCATAATGGTGCCGATGATAATGCATCTGGTGTAGCTGCCATGCTGTATATCGCAGAGCAACTTGCCAAATCTAAGGATCGCTCAAATAACTACCTCTTCATTGGCTTTTCAGGTGAAGAGCTCGGCCTCTTTGGTTCAAAACACTACGCTGACAACCCCACAATTGATTTGTCAAAAGCCAATTACATGATCAATATGGACATGGTTGGTCGCTTGGACAGTGTACTGGTGATCAATGGCGTAGGTACCTCACCTTCATGGAACACTTCCCTGGAAAAGATAAAGACATCCAGGTTTACAACCTCCACCACAGAAAGTGGAGTAGGTCCATCGGATCACACTTCCTTCTATCGGAAAGATATCCCCAGCATTCACTTCTTTACCGGTCAACACAAGGATTACCATAAACCGACAGATGATGCGAATCTGGTCAATAATGAAGGCATTCAGCAAGTCAGTGATTATATTTTGGCGCTGATCCATCAACTCGATGGACAAGCCAAGCTGACCTTTGCCAAAACCAAAGACACGGATTCACGCAAAGCAGCCAGTTTCAAAGTGACTCTTGGTGTTATGCCAGATTATACATTCCAGGGCGACGGCATGCGCATTGATGGTGTCATGGACGATCGGCCTGCCTTCAAAGCGGGGATGGAAGATGGCGATGTCATTATCCAAATTGGGGATACGACTATCGGAAACATTTACGATTATATGGGCGCATTGGCAAACTACACCAAGGGACAGAAGGCGATCGTCAAGATCAAACGAAAGGATCAGATTCTGGAAAAGGAGGTAGAATTCTGATCTTCAACTAACCCAAATAAAAAAGGCTTCCTCTACTGGAAGCCTTTTTTATTGAGATCCAACCCATACCACACATCACAGGCACCATGCCCGGTTTTCCCAACCGGGCCATCCAGTGGCTGGAAGTGATATTTTCGGTAGAGCTGATTGGCCTCTTTCAATTGATGGACCGTCTCGATATAGGCGTAGGTATAGCCGGTTTTTCCAGCTTCTTCCAGGATTTTCTCCAGGAGTCGTCCACCCCATCCTTGACCACGTAATTCAGGCAGGAAATACATCTTTTTCACCTCACATTGATGGGATTCACCGCCGACTAGCGGACCAAATCCACCGCCACCCAATAGGCCATTTTCGCCTTCAAGGACCCAATATGCCGACTTGGCTGTTGTGTATATGTCTGCAATATGATCCACCTCGGGATCCATAATGGAGTATCCTTCTCCAACCAAACCATAAGAGGTCATGACCTGCCGAATGATCCGCGCCATGCCCGCATTGTCAGCTGGACGAATGGGGCGCATGCGGATATTCATCGGCATTTCTTTAAAATCAGTTTGAATTACTACGCGACAGGCGTCTCTCCATTTGTCTCCTCAACAGCAACTTCTTTCTGCTCTTGTTCATGCTGATGCTTCACCTGCTCGCTAAGCGATTCCTTTTCTGCAAAGGGACGTGGACCGATCAATTTGACCAGATCAGATTTTGTCAGCACTTCTTTCTCGAGTAACTGTCGTGCGAGTTTTTCCAGTTCTGCCCGACGTTCCAGGAGCAAAGCTTTCGCCCGGATATACTCCTTGTCGATCATCTTCCGAACTTCATCATCGATCAACTTGGCCGTCTCATCTGAATACGGTTTGTTGAATTGATCCTGGCCAATACCATGGAAGGAGACATTCCCGACTTTTTCATTCATCCCGAAGACCGAGACCATACTGTAGCCGATCTTGGTGATCTGATCCAGGTCGTTCTGTGCGCCTGTAGAGATCTTTCCAAAAACCACTTCTTCGGCAGCGCGACCACCAAGAGTCATACACATCCGGTCGAGCAATTGCTCAGTACGTGTGATGTATTCCTCCTTCGGCAAATATTGAGCATACCCTAATGTGCCAATACCTCTTGGCACGATCGTGACTTTGACCAATGGACTGGCATGTTCGAGATACCATCCGCAGATGGCATGTCCAGCTTCATGAAAAGCAATGATCTCTTTTTCTTGTGGAGCAATCAATTTACTCCTCTTCTCCAGACCACCGATGACCTTGTCCAACGCATAGTTGAAGTCTTCCATGTCGACTGCCGTTTTGTTGTTTCGAGCAGCAATAAGCGCCGCTTCGTTACACACATTGGCAATCTCGGCGCCTGCAAAGCCAGGTGTCATTTCGGCCAACAACTCGGAATTGATATCCGGTCCGATCTTGATCTGCTTGAGGTGGACATCAAAAATCTGTGCACGACCTTTCAGATCAGGACGGTCAATACCGATCTGGCGGTCGAATCGTCCTGGACGCAAGAGAGCATTATCCAATACATCCGGCCGGTTGGTAGCCGCCATCAGGATCACACCTTTATCCGTAGAAAAGCCATCCATCTCCACCAACAACTGGTTGAGTGTGCTTTCTCGTTCGTCATTGCCACCTGTGAATGCAGCTTTTCCTCTGGCTCGTCCAATCGCATCGATCTCGTCAATAAAGACGATACATGGTGCTTTCTCCCGCGCCTGCTTGAAGAGGTCACGCACCCGAGAGGCGCCGACACCAACAAACATTTCGACAAAGTCTGATCCGGAGATGGAGAAAAACGGTACCGCCGCTTCTCCTGCTACAGCTTTTGCCAGAAGCGTTTTCCCCGTACCCGGAGGGCCAACAAGCAACACGCCTTTCGGGATCTTTCCTCCCAGAGAGGTATACTTTTTAGGATTCCGCAGAAAATCGACCACTTCCATGACCTCTTCCTTTGCTTCGTCCAGTCCGGCAACATCTGCAAATGTGACATTGACCTTGGTATTCTTGTCAAACAGGGTTGCCTTGGATTTGCCAATATTGAAGATCTGACCACCCGGGCCACCTCCTGAATTGCTCACTCGTCTCATGATGAACAACCATATCCCGACAAAAAGGAGAATCGGCAATACCCACCCAAGGATGGGGCCCAACCAATTCTGCTTTTCAATGTATTGGGGCTCTACTCGTTCATTCGGAGCCAATCCTTCATTCAAACCATCCAGCCGTTTTGCAAAGACTTCAGCCGGACCAATATTGAAATAGAAGTGCGGCTTGGGGCTGCCAAACTTGCTGACAGAAGCATCGCTGTACTTTTCATCGGACAGCCGCTCCTTTTTCAAATAGATATAGGCATATTGCTCATTGACGACCTCAAGCCGTTCAACATCATGATCCTTGACCATCGTGGCAAACCGTTCCCATGGAATCGGGTCATTGCTGATGGAGGAAAAGCTGATCAGGTTGAAGATGATCAGTGCCAATCCAATCAGCGCATAAACCCAATAGGAGTTGAAACGCGGTTTCGGATTCTCTTGCTTATCACCTTCCGGTTGACGGGGGTCTTCCATAAAATTGTTCCTCTGTTATTCGAAGTAGGATGAAAACGGCCAATACAGCTTAAATGTTCTCATAAGTCGTTGTCTCTGCATCACTCCACAGATCTTCCAGATCATAAAACTCACGCGCTTCATGATGAAACACATGGACCAGGGTCTGGTAGTAATCCAGTAAAACCCAACGCCCGAATTCCTTCCCTTCCACATGGTAGGGCTTCAATTGTGCTTCTTCTGCAACACGAGCTGCAATCCTGTTGCCTATCGCTTTTATCTGTGTCGATGAATCACCTGTACAGATAATAAAGTAATCCGCAGGTGCGTCTTCGAGCTTGCGGAGGTCCAACTTGATAATGTCCTTACCTTTTATATCCTGGATACAATCGACGATAAGATCATTCAGCCGTTCATCAGTGACCGTCTCACGACGGGCTTCACGGGTCAGATAATTCAAATGATGTGCTTTACTTTTGAGACGAATCAAAATTAGGTAATCTTCAACGGAATTGTCAAACGAACCGAAATCCCCCCTTATTGGACGTCATCCCATTCATTTGTCCAGTATTTCATCGACGAATACCTTTCTGGTGGATATGCTATCAAAAAGCACACCACCCGAAGGAACAGCCGTGCTGGCAGACAATCAGACCGATGGAAGAGGACAAATTGGCAGCCGTTGGCTCAGTGATCCGGGAATGAACCTGCTTTGCAGCATTCTATTGTACCCGTGCGGCCTCTTTGCAGAAGACCAATTCATCCTTGCACAAATCACAAGTCTTGCCATCCTGGATGCACTTGCTCCCGTATGTCCTGCACTGACTATCAAGTGGCCCAACGATATCTATATTAACGATCGCAAGCTGGCAGGCATCCTGATCCAGAACCAATGGCAAGGATCATCCCTGCGATCGACTGTGATCGGCATCGGACTGAATGTCAATCAAACTTCCTTTGATCTGCCATGCATCTCACCACATTCACTTTACCTCTATACAGGCCAGGAATATGATGTGCGAGAAGTTTTTCAATCTATTTGTATAGCCCTGGAATTGAGATATGCACAGTGGAAGCAAGGCGATTTGGTTCAACTTCGTGCAGCATACTTGAAAAATCTCTATACAATAGAACAGCCATTCATTTTTGAAGACTGCAAAACGGACAGGATTTTTACTGGAATGATCCGAGGCGTGAACAACAACGGCACCTTGCGGGTTGAAGACCTTTCTACTGGTCTGATCATGACCTTTCAGCATAAGGAAATACGATATCTATGCAAGCCCTCCTCCTGACCATTGGCGATGAGATCCTTTTGGGTCAAACCGTTGACACAAATTCAACCTGGCTTGGTCAGGCATTGAATGCCATTGGTATCCAGGTGTCCAGACGAATTACTGTCAGTGATCAATTGGCTGATATCCAGGATGCGTTGAATTACGGATGGGAAAAATATGATCTGGTCATCATGACAGGTGGTCTTGGACCCACCAAGGATGATATCACCAAAAAAGCAATTGCTTCCTTCTTCGAGGTAGATTTAGTTTTTCATCAGGAAACCTGGGATCGCATTCTACGCATTTTTGAACGGATCAAAAGGCCGACAACCGAAGCACACCGAGAACAATGTTATATGCCAGCCAATGCTGAGTTGCTTCCGAATGCCATGGGGACAGCACCCGGAATGTGGTTTCAACAAGATGGGCATATCCTAATCTCGCTTCCCGGTGTACCCTATGAAATGATGTCTATCATGCAGGAGGAAGCCATCCCCCGGCTGGAAAAACAACCCGGATTGATTCCGATTTTTCATCGAACGCTTCTAACAGCAGGCATGGGCGAAAGTCAGATAGCCTCCCGTCTTGATACCTTCGAAAAGAGCTTACCTGAACATATCAAATTGGCCTATTTGCCTTCCTTGGGCCAGGTGCGACTACGGCTAAGTGCATATGGAGGTGAATCCAGCATTCGTCAAAAGGAAATCGATCACTTTGCAGGACTCATTTATAAAGAATTTGGAACTGCCATTTACGCGGAAGGAGATACTTCTTTGGAAGCTTCCGTAGGCCAATTATTAAAGGAAAGAGGGTTAAACCTGGCCACCGCCGAAAGTTGCACGGGTGGTGCCATTGCTCATCAGATCACCTCCGTTTCAGGTTCCAGCGGGTATTATCTGGGTTCGGTCATCGCCTATCACAATGAATTGAAGACTACACAGTTGGGTGTACTACCAGAAGAACTGGCTGAATTTGGTGCAGTATCTGAACCCGTCGTCCGACAAATGGTCAAAGGTGTACTCCAAACATTTCACGCTGATGTCGCCATTAGTGCATCAGGGGTAGCCGGCCCAACAGGTGGTTCGCCAGAAAAACCGGTAGGTATGATCTGGATCGCAGTTGGCAACCATACTGACATTCGCACACGTGAATTGCGCCTTGGAAAAGACCGGCAAAAGAATATCGAAACGACTGCCGTTCTGGCATTAAATGAACTTCGACTTTGGATACTTGATCATCCTGAAATTGTGGGTACAGGCATCTCCTTTTAACCAAGAATCTCTTCAGGACCAGTTCCACATTTGTCTGAGATCCACACACCATCCTCGCATTTTGGAATACAGGATGACTGCAAGAACGCTTCAATTTCCATCGCATGTTCATCTGGATACAAGACGTGTAAATTTGGCCCGGCGTCCAGACTGAAATACACAGGCAAACCACTATCAGCACGAAAGCCCCGGATCAAATCAATCAATTCGAGACTTGCAGGTTTCATCAGGATATATGAGGGGTTTGATGCCATCATGAGGGCATGCAGCGTCAAAGCTTCATTTTCTGCAATTTGGCCAAAGGTCGCCCAATCTCCGTGTTGTAACGCGGGTAGTAGCTGACTCATGCGTTGGCCCGCCTGTGCGTATCTCGTTGATGCATAAGGATGCGTCTCCATCAATTCATGGCCAGCAGAAGAGGAAACCGTTTTGGTTCCACTACTCACAATCAGGATAGCATTCCGCATCGTCTTGAAACTGGCATGCAGAAGCTCAGCAAATGGGACTGCATAGTCATCCGAACTGCCAGGCACATCACCATGTTTTCCCCATGCGGACATGTAGGGATAAACGGACCTTGAGGCACTACCTGATGCCAGTCGTGCTATATATGATGCTTTGGTTAGGAATTCTGATTTGTCCTGTAAGGTGTCAAAAAAATGTCTCTCCAATGAGCAAAGACAAAGCGCTAAAGCACTCATCGCAGAAGCCGAAGAAGCGATGCCGGATGAATGGGGAAAGGAATTGTCTGAATGGATCGTCAAATGCAATTGACGGAGGAAAGGATAGATATCTGTGATCGATCCAAGAAATCCCTGAATTCGTTCGGCAAACTTCGGTGCTGGTTTACCTTCAAAAAGCAGCTCCAATGAAATCCCTTCTGAAGCTGTCATTTCGCGCCGCCTATAATGGATTGTTGTCGTCGTATGCGCTGCATTTAGCGTCATACTGATCGATGGGTTCCGGGGCAATTGACGGCCATGCTTCCCCCAATATTTAATAATCGCCAGATTTGAAGGACTTTTCCATGTCACCGATCCTTGAGGATGGTCGCTGGTATTCAGTACTAATTTGGCATTGCTATAGGCTCCACTCATGGGGTGAAGATACAGCTCGTTCATTGGATCTTTGTGATCACTTCTGCTCCTGACCGGATGCTTTGTAGTTAGCAGGCAGCGTGAATTCAGGTTTATCGATATCGTAGGAAATATTGAAATCTTTCAATACCATATCCAATATTACATCATCTCCCTCTACATATCCTCGCTTCAGATGGTAACCATAGAAATAGCTGAACGTTGACCAATAAAAGGCCGTGAAGCCACCTCTTAAATCCTTGACCAAATCATACATCGGCCGTTTTTGCTCGCGTTCAATCATCTTCACCAGGATCATCCCTTGGGTTTTTGTCAGGTTTTTAAGCGGGTCTTCGAATTCACGCTCAAGGTCATCCTGAAGTTTCTTGATATATCGCTTCCGTTCACGACGCCCCATGTCTTCCGTTACCTGCTCCATTTCCCTGAAGACCTTAATTGCTTCAATAGCATATGGATAGACCTTCACAGCATAACGTCGGTACTTATAATAAAGCGCCTCATCGTCCGGACTGGCGAAAATTCGGTTCGACTTGACGGTGACGGTACCTAGATCGGCAATGATCATGGTATCCCCATTAGAGATCAAAACAGGGTAAACTTTCCCGTCGATAAAGACACGACGTAATTCGGCGTCTTGTGCCCTCAGAATCTGGGTCGTCAAACAAAGCAAAATGATCAGTAGGTAATTCACTTTTTTCATATTCATTCCTCTAACGCAGGCAAGTATCGGAAAATTCGATAGAACTGAAAAATGATCTGTTAATATCAATTCAACCATGAAAAAGGCCGGATATCCATTGGATGATCCGGCCAAAATATTTTATTTCAGAAAATTCTAATCCTCACTTCCAGGCTCATCATCCATTTCGACTTTGGCTTTTAGTTGACCAACCGCCAGCTTGCCTTTCAGTTTTTCTTCAACCTCTGCAGCAACTTCAGGATTATCCAGCATAAACTGCTTGGCAGCATCACGTCCTTGAGCGATCTTGGTACCCTCATAACTGTACCATGAACCACTTTTTTCGAGGACATCATGTTCAGCTCCCAGGTCGATCAGTTCACCTGATTTGGAGATACCTTCTCCATACATGATATCGAATTCGGCAACTCGGAAGGGTGGTGCCAATTTGTTCTTGACCACTTTGACCTTCACATGATTACCAATGACATTGCCTTCCTTATCCTTGAGTGCACTACCGGAACGGCGGATATCCAATCGCTGTGAAGCATAAAATTTCAATGCATTTCCACCAGTAGTGGTTTCCGGGTTACCAAAGAGGACACCGATCTTTTCCCGCAGCTGGTTGATAAAGATGCAGCAGCAGCCTGTACGACCGATGGCACCTGTCAGTTTACGCATGGCTTGAGACATCAAACGAGCTTGTAATCCCATTTTGGAGTCCCCCATCTCACCTTCAATCTCACTGCGTGGGACGAGGGCGGCTACAGAGTCGATCACAATGATATCTATGGCACCTGATCGGATCAAATTTTCAGCGATTTCAAGGGCTTGTTCACCGTTATCGGGCTGGGAAATCAAGAGGTTGGCTGTATCTACACCCAATTTATCTGCGTAGTTTCTGTCAAAGGCGTGTTCTGCATCTATAAAAGCGGCAATTCCACCTTTTTTCTGACATTCTGCAATGGCGTGGATCGCCAAAGTCGTTTTACCTGAAGATTCAGGGCCATATATTTCAATCACTCTTCCTTTTGGGAAACCCATGGTACCAAGGGCCAAGTCAAGTGTCAATGAACCTGTAGATATGGTTTCGACCTCAACAACGGGCCGATCTCCAAGCTTCATGATCGTTCCCTTACCATAGGTCTTGTCCAATTTGTCCAATGTCAACTGAAGTGCTTTCAGCTTGGA
>JAHEAU010000347.1 GCA_024642625.1 Lewinellaceae bacterium | reverse complement strand
GATCGAAGTGGATTATCAGGTCGGAAAGATCGGTTCGATCACACCAGTTGCCAAGATTGAGCCGGTACAACTGGCCGGGGTGACCGTGAGTTCGATCTCACTCCACAATGAAGACTTCATTACCAGCAAGGATATCCGATTGGGCGACACCGTGCTGGTGGAACGGGCGGGCGATGTGATCCCCTATATCGTCAAACCATTGGCCGATCTGCGGGATGGGTCAGAGCGTCCAATCGTTTTTCCAACACATTGCCCCGTTTGTGCCAGTCCGCTGCTCCGCGAGCCCGATGAGGCCGCCTGGCGATGCGTCAACGCTGAATGTGAGGCGCAGATCAAGCAACGGATGATCTTTCATGTATCAAAAGATGCGATGGACATCGATGGCCTGGGTCGGTCACAGGTCGAACGATTTTATGACTTGGGTTGGGTGAAGCATATCGCGGATCTTTATCGTTTGGATTATGATCGCATCGCCGAACTGGAAGGATTTGGTCAAAAATCAGCCGAAAAGCTCAAAAATGCCATTGAAAAAGCAAAATCCAACCCGATTCATCGATTACTACACAGTTTGAGCATTCATCATTTGGGCAAGAAAGCATCTAAATTACTTGCAGAAGAAGTAGCCCATATACTTGAACTCAAGGATTGGACCGAAGAACGATACCTTGCCATCAAAGACATTGGTCCCATTGTTGCTCGGAATGTGATGGCCTTTTTCAGTCAGGAAGAAAACCTCGCGCTCCTTCGTGAAATGGAGACATTGGGTGTCAACTTAACCCAGACAGAAGAAGATCAACCCAGAGTAATTGACGGTGATGCTCCATTAGCTGGCAAAACCATTCTCTTTACTGGAACGTTAGAACACATGGGACGCAAAGAAGCCCAGGAGATGGCCGAACGAGCTGGAGCAAAACTGATCTCGGCTGTTTCCAGCAATCTGGACATACTCGTTGCCGGTGAAAAAGCCGGCAGTAAATTGACAAAAGCACAAAAACTCGGTTCGGTCCAAATCATGACTGAACAAGAATTTATAACCATCTTATCATGATCCAACGCTTCCTCATCGCCCTGGTGGCTTTGCTCACTGCAGGAACGCTCTCTGCTGGTACTATTACCTTGACTGCAGAAGTATCCTGTCCGACATCGTCTTCTATTTATTTATATCGATTGGGTGGTTTGCATTTCGAACCAGTTATGATGGCCCAAATCGTGGAAGGAAAGGCCACCTTCACTATTCCTGAACAGGATTGGCAGTTCTTTTATCTCGGATTTTCGGATACCGATATTTTGCCTTTGATCTTGGGCAAAGAAACCGGTGTCATTGTGCAGGTTGATTGCACTAAAATGAATGCATCCACTGTATCTGCATCTGCGATCAACGATGCTTATCAGGAAATGAAAGGCACCATGAATGGTTTAAAGAACCGTGCAAATCAGGTTTCAAAAAAATATAATCGCCAATTACAAACTGGGGATATTCCTGTAGAATTTTCAGAGGAGATGACAAAGATCGATCGACTCAAGCTCCAAATGTTGGAGGAATATCAACGAACGAATCCCTTTTTTGCTCGAATTCTAGAGTTGAACACTTATTTGAGTTATCATATTCAACCTTCGGATTACACCAGCGAGTTGGACTTCTTTGCCAATGAATATTTTCATTTTGTTGATTTCGAAAAATATAACCTCAGCTACCAACCCTGGGTGTACGAGGCATTTAAAGGCTATGCAAATACCTTGGCAGGAACAAAAATGCCTGCCGAAATGCTCCAAGAATATATTGGCAAGACACTAGCCAAAGTACCTACAAATCAACAGACCTATCAATTGGCACTGAGTGGTATTCTTCGCGGAGTGGAAAAAGCAAATCCATCTGCTTTTGCCTATTACGCCGGGATTTATATTGATAAATACAAGGAGACATACCCGGAACCAGTTCTGGCTCTGGAACGACAATTAGACCTCATCTCCCGATTTGTACAGGGTGGTGTGGCACCCAATTTTACCCAGAATGATCCCCAGGGAAATCCAGTCAGTTTATCTGATTTTCGAGGGAAGGTTTTGTTGGTCGACTTTTGGGCCAGCTGGTGTGGACCTTGTCGCAAGGAGAATCCCAACGTAGTCAGACTTTATCAACAATACAAGGACAAAGGATTTGAAGTCCTGGGCGTCAGTCTCGACAGCAAGCAGGATCGCTGGTTGGATGCTATTGAAAAAGATGGGTTGACATGGACCCATGTCAGTGACCTGAAAGGATGGCAAAACGAAGTGGCTGGCATGTATTCGGTTACCTCAATTCCACATACTGTCCTTCTGGATGCGGAGGGAAAAATCCTCGGTCGAAACCTTCGTGGTCCGGCTTTGGAACAGAAACTGGCCGAAGTCTTTGGGAATTAGGCAAGAAGGTTTCGACCTTTGGTCGCAACAAGGCGGGGACTTCTCTCGTTTCACCCGGGGTGTCTTCTCATTAACATAAGAAGCCCACAAATCGATCTGATTTATGACAACATACAAGAATGATGTAGAAGCGGTAGATGCCCTGGCGCAATCATACCGTGATCTGAAGGCCGAGATCGGCAAAGTGATCATTGGTCAGGACGAGGTCGTCCGTGCGGTGATCATTTCTCTGTTCAGTAATGGACACAGCCTGTTGGTTGGGGTTCCAGGATTGGCGAAAACCTTGTTGGTTTCGACTATCGCAGAGGTGCTTGAATTGGATTTTAAACGGATCCAGTTTACGCCAGACTTGATGCCTTCGGATATCACCGGTTCAGAAGTGCTAGATGACAACCGACATTTCAAATTCAACCGTGGACCTATCTTCTCCAATATTGTCCTGGCGGACGAGATCAACCGAACGCCACCCAAGACGCAGGCTGCCTTGTTGGAGGCCATGCAGGAGCGGTCTGTGACCGTCGCTGGAGACAAGCATTTGCTTCCAAGTCCATTCTTCGTGTTGGCTACACAAAACCCGATCGAGCAGGAAGGAACCTATCCATTGCCAGAAGCGCAATTGGACCGTTTCATGTTC
>JAHEAU010000109.1 GCA_024642625.1 Lewinellaceae bacterium | reverse complement strand
GATCCTGATCGTGGATTCGGCCCGGAAGAATTTCGATTATTCGACGGTCCTCGTGCATTTCCCTGCCCGCCACCACGTGGTTTATTATTCCGCTTTTTCTTTCGCTTCTTGTCTGGCGGCAATTCGATCACACCTGTGACAGCATCATCAAATGATGGCTCGTCGTCAACTGGCGTGGTGATGACCTGTTCGGCTGCAAGACTAACCGGGAATTCACCCCGTTTGTTCATTTCGACAAACTCCTTGACCCTATCCTTGTCCAGGGCATACAGCTTGCCTCGCCCGTGGTCACGATCATAGGCAAAGTACATCAGCCCCTTGAAGATGTCGGTCTTGACCAGGTTGGCCAGTCCGTCTTGTGTTTTGATACGATCGATGTCCTGTGGGAAATCACCGAGGGCATCGAGATAGGTGTCCAGTTCAAAATTGAGGCAACACTTGAGGCGGCCACACTGACCGGATAATTTGGATTGGTTGATGGCCAGATTCTGATAACGGGCAGCAGCTGTATTCACCGATTTGAAATCGGTCAGCCAGGTGGAGCAACACAGTTCTCGACCACAAGGGCCAAGACCACCAATCAATCCTGATTCCTGGCGGGCACCGATCTGGCGCATTTCCACCTTGACGCGAAACTCTTTGGCAAAATGCCGGATCAATTCCCGGAAATCCACACGGCCTTCCGCTATATAATAGAAGGAGGCTTTCCGGCGATCTCCCTGATACTCAACCTCGCCGATCTTCATGTTGAGATTGAGGCTGGCGGCAATGGCCCGTGCCCGGACGAGTGTAGGATATTCTTGTTCGCGGGCTTCCGCAAGCCGGTCTAAATCCCGATCATTTGCCGGACGAAGAATATTGTAGAGCACGTGTTTTTCAGTAGTCTTCTTTTTCTTCATCTGCATCCGGACCAATTCCCCGGTAAGGGAAACCCTGCCCACATCATACCCGGTATTCGACTCGACGACGACCATATCCCCAGTGATGGCCTGGACCCGCTCCGGATTGCGATAGAACGCTTTCCGGGACCCGTGTTTGAAACTGATTTCAACCAGATTGTAGGTGGATGGATCGGGGATATCCAGTTGACTCAGCCAGTCAAAAGTGTTGAGGCGATTGCAGCCACCACTGGTGCACCCCCCCTGACTGTTACAGCCAGATGGCTTACTTCCTGATTGACTCGAACAAGCTCCACAACCCATGATCTATTAATTCAGCGACGGTATATAACGCATTTGATCCTTCAGCACAGCATGCAATTGGATCGACACGTTCAAAAATAAGATTTTTGCATTGGCATTACGCTCAATACTTCGCAATGACTCATCAAATAGATTCACCATTTCGGCCAAGCGTTCCAAATCCAGATGACTTGCCAGGTTGATTGCAGCTTTTTTCTCCTCATCTGACAAGCGGATGGCTTGCGGTCTGTCGGCCAGGGACAAGATCATCTGCCGAAAGAAGTATAGTCCATATTGGAACAGACTTTTTTGTTCTTCCCGACCTAAACGAGCCAGTTTTTCGACCAGACTGACCATGGGTTGTCCACTATCTGCATAACATGTGCGCAACCAGGTCAGGAGGAGTTCGGCAACCGGCCGCTCACTAACAGTGGCCAAATGAATGGCCTGTCCGAGATTGCCATCCGCCAAATAGGCCCAGGTGGTGGCTTCATGCGTACCCGCCAAACTTAATGCCTGAAGTGCTTCAGCAATCTCCGGATCCTGAAAAGGACGAATCTTGACCAACTGACATCGAGACAAAATGGTGGGCAGAATACGATCTGCATCTGCGCCTACGAGGAGGAAAAGTGTGTTTTCTGGTGGTTCTTCGATCAATTTCAACAGGCGGTTTCCCTCCTTCCCCAAAAATTCAGGGCCCCACATCAGGAGGATCTTGTACCGCCCTTCAACGATGGTATAGCTTAGCTTTTGGAAGATCTGTTGACATTCTGCCACATTGATATTTCCTTGCTTGTTTTCTTCACCCATTTGATTGAACCAGTCGGAAGGATGCCCATAAGGGTGTTGAGTCAGAAATGTCCTCCAGGCAGGTAGGAAGTCATTACTGGTTTTCTTTTCGCCGATTACGGGGAAGGAAAAGTGAAGATCAGGGTGGACCCACCGGCCGGATTTCAGGCAGGCAGGGCAGGTTTCACATGGTTCAGAAGTTGATTGTTCGCAGAGAACGAGTCGGGCAAACGCAAGGGCCAATCCGAGGGCAGCAGATCCAAAATCACCCAGAAATAATTGAGCATGTGGAATCCGGTCTTGATTGGCAAGTTTCTGCAATTCTGCTTTTTCCTGTTCCATGCCAGGAATCTGGGTGAAGTTCCATGGAATCATATCAGCCGAGGGTTATTCCGATGTGATGCAGGATCTCGTCTGCAAAAGGAGATACGGCCGAACCATATCCACAGATCCATTTCCCCTCAGGGGAGACCAGGAATTTGCTAAAATTCCAGGTGACTGGATAGTCTGATACCTGGTTGAGTTCTTTTTGTGTCAACCACTGATACAAGGGGTGGACGGGATCCTGGTAGATCTGTACTTTTTCTGTCAGCGGAAAGCTGATTTGGTAACGTTGATCGCAGAAGCTTCGTATCTCTGCTGGTGTTCCCGGTTCTTGTCCACCAAAGTCATTGCAAGGGATGCCGATTACGCTGACCTGGTCGGCATAATGTGCGTGCAACTCCTGGAGTTGCCGATATTGTGGTGTAAATCCACATTCGCTTGCGACATTCACCAGTAGAGCAAATTTTCCTTTCAACTGGCTGAAAGGCAAGTCGCCGCCATCTAACAGGGGCAGCGAAAAGTGATGAAAATCAATATTCATTTGCATTGGCCTAAAGGTAGGGAATGCCTGTGGCAACCAGAGGGCTTTGGATTTGTTACATGCTCAAAGATTCGCATCATGCAAACAGCAGTCATCCGCAAAGCTCATTTCAATGCCGCTCACCGCCTGGCACATCGTGATTGGTCTGACGAGAAAAATAAGGCTGTTTTCGGCTTGTGTGCGAACCCACTTTACCATGGTCATAATTACGAATTGGATGTTCGGGTGAGTGGAGAGGTAGATCGTGAAACGGGCATGCTGATCGATATGAAAGATCTTAAGTCATTAATCTTTCGTGAGGTTGAAACCTATTTTGACCACAAAAATCTCAATTTGGAAGTGGCCGAATTCTGTGAGCCCGATCACGAAGGGAGATATTTGATCCCTACGGCGGAGAACATTTGTCGCGTAATCCATGACCGATTGCGCCCTCATCTGTCTCAGGAACTGATGTTAATGATTCGGTTGTATGAGACACCGCGAAACATTGTCGAATATCCTGCCTGATCAAGTAAAGGGCACTTCTTATTTCCAGAGCGCACTGAAGTTCGGCCGTTCAAGGTTGAAGGAATGCCGCTGGAGAGGCATTCTGTTCAAGGTTCAACGTGGATCACCTTGAACGTTAAACAGGCTGGCCCTCTGAGTACTCGGGGTCGGGGAGGAATGAGGAACCAGGAATGAGGAATCAGGAACGAGGAACCAGGAATGAGGAATCAGGAACGAGGAATGAGAAATCAGGAACAACTCCGAGTACTTGTGGCGCCTTCAACCTGACGAGCTGGCAGGAGCACTCATTGAACTTTGAACACTCGAGTCGTTTTCCTCCAATTTCATAGGAACGTAAAAAGCCCGCCCTGAATACTCGGGGCGGGCTTTTTGGTTCCAGTCAGGAAGACCTGATCAGGGTGTATTTTTGGTGAGGCGCTTGGTTGTGACCACTTTGCCCTTATTGTCAATCACACGAATCAGATACATGCCACCAGCCAGATTGCTGATGTCATAACGACCTGAAGTTTGATAGGAATATTGTGCAATCTGCTTGCCAATGATATTATAAACTTCGACCCGTGAAGCCTGAACATTCTCACTAAGTGAGAACCAAGCAACAGCCGGGTTAGGGAAAATTGAAATCGCATTAGCGGAAGTCGGATTGTTTGTCGAACTCGCCTGGCATTCAAAATCGAATGTGCCCATTGCCACGATCTGGTTGGTGGACTCATCTGTGAATGTCAAATCAAATGAACCTTCGCCGCACACATATTGTGTAAAGAAGTGACCCTGGATCGCAATAGTCTCTCCGGGTTGAATGGTCGTCAAACCTGTTGTTTGACCTGGAGGGTAACAAGCGATCCCAAGACAGACATAGGAAGTCCATTCTTTTGGACTAACGATGTTGATAATATTCCAACGAAGTGTGATTGGGGAATTCCCATTATAGGTCAGCGTGGCTTCTCCATGGACATCTCCATCTTCTGGCCCAAATTGGGTCATTACAGGTGTCGGTCCAAGATTGAACTGGGCCTGCGCGGCCGTGATCAAGAAAAGGAGGAGGAAAAGTGGTAGTAATCTCTTCATAGAATATACTTTTCGAAGTATACAAATATAGTCATCTCTTTCGTTATTGACAAATGCCTTCATCTCAAGTTAATTACCTGCATCGGTTAAAACTTGATATGGGAGCGCCAGTTCATTTACTAAATTTGGCAAAACAGGCAGTCTGACTAATGAACAAGTGACAATAGACTAAAAGTTCAAAATAAAAAGAAAATGGTCGAATTGATTTGCCGAAGTGACTCCAACCCGACCATTTTCAGGTGCTTTAACGCAGTCTTAACGAGTGCTCACCATCAGAGGTCGGGTGATCATGTCCTGCCCAACCATAATCTGTAATTGATATAGACCTGTGGGCCAATCCTGAGTCAACACAGGAAGAATTTGATCGCCAACTTGCATACCGTAATCGCGTGATGCAACAGACTGACCGAGAATGTCGATAATCTGGATTCGAACAGGCTGGGTCTGTTCCAGATTGAGACGAACAAACGCTTCATTCACGGCTGGATTTGGGAAGATATCCAAGCGTGACACGGTCGATGGCAGATCTGTCGTACCGGTATTCAGCAACGACTGTGATATGGCATTCGCAATACTCTTGTTCTGGTCATTGTGGAGCACGCCAATGACGTGAATTTTTGATGGATCCCAACTCTCATCCAGTGTATAATTGAATGTATAGGAGTGCATTTCGCCGGCCTTGACGATGAACGGCAATGAACCGACGACACCTATTGGAGAGCCGACAATTTCCCGAGCTACATGATCGTAGACCATTTGGGAGGCAGGGACTGGATTTGGAAGGGATTCATATCCACCCATTGGACCTTGACCTCCACCAGCATAATAATTGGACTGAGACCATCCGGCACCAGAACCAGTCACCCCGTCTTCAGACAGAATGAGATTAAAGCGATGTGAGATCGCATTAATCAGAAAATTTCCTGTTACAGTTGCCGTCAATTCACGTGTATCCTTATCAAAATTGAAATCCAGAGACAGTTCAGCTGGAGGAGCGATGTTTTTTGCCAGCAGGTAGTTAGCTTCCAGATCCGAAGGGTTGATATCATTGAATTTACGCTGGACATGTGCACTTGGATATCCACCAACTGAATTCGACATCCAGGCATTATACGCTGTATTGACCATTGGGTCACCATTGTGCACTGCGACACCAATAAAATCATCGTACTTGTTGGTTAACAAGTCCATGAAAACGGCACCTCGAGGACACCAGCCACACCATGTCCCGGTAGCTTCTTCCGCCAGAATACCGTGCTGAACGGAGTTTCCTGCCACAGACGCAATAACTACTTCAAAGGTATTATCATCCTGGGTTGGATCAAGCTCATTGAGCGGGTTAACTGTCATTGCGAATGTCCCCAGGCCTGCAGAGGTCACAGAAACGGGATATTCGAATGTAAAAGTAGTCATAGAAGGAATTTCGACTTCTTCGATTTCTTCAGAATAAGGAGTTTGCCCTTCCATATTGACACCTAATTCCACACCATAAATATCTTGATCGCCGAGGTTACTAATTGTAATCTGGACCATGACGTCATTGCCGACAAAAACCGGACTGTCCGTCTGAATCTTCCCTGCAACATGCACATTGGCGCCATCCGTTGGTACCAGACTCAAATTGTCAATAGCAACCCCGGTGCCTTGTCCACCATTGTCGCTATAGCGAATGGCGAACTGAACATCGCCCTGAATATTTGCAGTTTTTAAACCCGTTACTGCGGTATGCCAAGCCTTTCCGGCAGGATCCAGTTTGGTTATGGTGATCCACGTCAAACCGCCATTGATTGAATACAGTACATCCACATGTTCTCCACTGACATTGGCATCAGTCCCGGGAAAAAAGTATTCAAAGACAATTGACCAGTTTTTGTCAGCCGAATATGTTCCCGGCAAGATCAACAGGTCATTTGCTTTATCACAATTACAGGTACCGTCCGAGGTAAATGCATACTGCCAATCGCCACCCGGTGCAGGATAGCCCGCATCGACAACATTAGAAGCATATGGATTGAACAACGACCATCCGCCATCTGACGCCAGGGTTTGCTGTTGCCAGTCCGAAGAAAATGATGTAAAATCAAAGCTTGTGCTAAACCCTGTTTGAGCGACGACGATGCCAGCGGTGAAAACAAGGAAGAGGAACGTGTATAGTTTCTTCATAATACAAAGGATGAGTGGAGTGGTAAAGATTTCAAAAATACAGAAAAAGCAGGTAACAAATATACATCCCAACGGCCAGATAGACAATAAACCCGGGGTCTTTAACAAATGTGGTTTCAACACACAAACTGCCAGCTCCTTCGCATGGAATCGCTATCCATTTTCAATTAAGGACCATATAAGGAAAAATCAATAAATTGAGAATAATGTATCCATTCATTCAAGGATCCAAATAATTCAAAAACCCCTAAAATGTTGTTTTGGCGCCATTTTGCATTTGGTTTCTTTCTTCGGTGGATAAACTTCTCAGGCCTATTTGATACTGAACTACCTATGGGTTTTTTAATATGGGGTAAGTCATATATTAGGAAAACCTCATAACATCCAAACTCATAACTGCCTCAACTTCTTCTCTCCAAAATCATTGGTTTCTGTCTTATTGAGTTGAGCACTGTTTTATCCTGTTTGAACCATATTGTCGACAATCCTGGTAAGGATGTGCTGGATGACCATTACTTTTGGCCTACCAATCGGTTATCAACCATGCAGCGTCATTTTCTTCTTTCAGTTGGTTTTCTGATCATGGGTATATTGATTTTCAGCCAATGTACCAAAAACCACCTCCCGGAACCTCCTATTTGTTATCAGACGGATATCGAACCATTGATCGTCAGCAACTGCACACAAAGCGGATGTCACAATAGTTCAGAACAAGTTGCCGGCTACGATTTTTCGTCCTATACCGGGATAATAAAAGCGGTGAATGCTGGAAATTATAAAAAATCATTACTCTATAAAGTGTTGGTCATTCCTGCCGGAAACGGCCGAATGCCTCAGAGTCCAGCCGAACCATTTTCGGATTACCAGATCTCTTTGGTCGCTCGATGGATCGAGGAAGGGGCCATCCAGTCGTTAGATTGCCAGAGCGCCTGCGACACAACAACTGTTGGGTACAATGGGACTATCGCACCAATCATGACGACCTATTGTACAGGCTGTCATGGAGGAAGTCAGCCTCAGGGCAATATAGACCTCGCGTCTTGGGCAACAGTCAAACCACATGCTCAAAGTGGATCCTTAGTCGGGAGTGTTCGACATGCGAATGGCTATGTCGCCATGCCCCAAAATGGAAGCATGTTGCCGGAATGCTCAATCAGGCAAATTGAAAAATGGGTTGCCGATGGTGCCCCAAACAACTAACCCATTTATCGACGAGATATGTGTATCCGGTCATTGATATTCTTGGTCTTATTGTCTCTTGGTCATTCCTTGTCTGCTCAAGATGACGACTTGTTGAGTTTGTTAGGAGAAGAAAAGACGGTGGACTATTCCGCCTATGCCTTCAAATCACCTCGGGTAATCAATAGCCACAGCTTGGAGATGCTGCATCCGGGTGCATTGGATTTTCGCATTCTCCACCGCTTTGGACGCCTCGATCAAGGGTTGTATGACATATTCGGATTGGACAATGCCAGTATTCGACTGGGGTTTGATTATGGTATCACACCATATCTGACGATTGGTATTGGTCGAAATAACCAGAAAAAGGAACTGGATGGATTTATCAAATACCGTGTTCTAAGACAATCCACTGGAGCAAAAGTAGTACCGGTGACTGTCGTGTGGGTAAGCGGTATCACCAGGAATGGACTTAAAAACCCATATCCCGGTGAAGAAATCAAAGGATCAGACCGATTGGCTTTTTACCACCAAGCCATTGTCGGACGAAAGTTTTCTGAAAAATTCACGCTTCAATTCGCACCAACGATTGTCCATCGCAACTTGACAAGTGGGTCCCTGGATCCAAATACAATTTATGCCCTTGAAATGGGCCTGCGGTACAAAATTACCCAACGTGTGGCGGTCTTACTGGACTATGTCCATAGTTTTAACCGGTTTCCCGGTGTGATTGTCCGCAACCCCTTGTCTGTTGGAGTCGATATTGAGACGGGTGGGCATGTGTTTCAATTGCATTTTAGCAATAGTTCAGGCATGAATGAACGTGCATTTATTACCGAATCGAATGGCAGCTGGTTGAAAGGCGAAATTCAGTTTGGTTTTAATTTGTCAAGGGTCTTCCAGCTAGTCCAGCCCAAGATTTAGAACTCGACGTATTAGCCAAAATCGATCTCCGTATTGTCTCCTGTATTGAGACTCTGACGGGGACCATGAATTGCCGAGTCATTTCCGATAATCGAATGGTGCAGGACTACCCCATCCAGACTGGAAAAATTACCCACAATTGACTCCTTGATCATGCTGGCATAAATGCGGGTATTTCCGCCTATGCTTACATTGGGTCCAATAATGGAGTGACTGATCATACAGTTTTCGCCGATATAGACTGGTGGAATAATGATCGTATTATCGAGTCCATCTGGATTGGCAGTTGTTGCGCCTGGCCGCTTGAGCATCATCGCATTTGTTTCCAGAAGGATTTCTTTTTTCCCACAATCAAACCAGTTTCGGACCTCTACTGTACGAAAAGGAATACCTGCTTGCAGCATATCCATCAAGGCATCAGTAAGCTGAAATTCACCGTGAGTCTGCCTGTTTTCGTCAATCAAATTGGCTATCGCATGGAGTAGTCGGTCCACCTCATGGATCTTGTACAAGCCGACCAAAGCAAGATTGGATTTGGGAATACTTGGCTTTTCGATCAGTCGACGTGCGTTGCCATCACTGTCGACTTCAACAACACCTACTTCACGAGGATCACGAACTTTTTTAATCGCGAGACACGAACCCGGACAATTGAGAAATGCGGGCATATCCAGATCGATTATGGTATCTCCGAAGACAATGATTAATTCTTCATCTTCAGCAATGGCTTCGCGAGCGATGTGGATAGCATGTGCAGAACCCTTTCGTGTAGACTGAGTCACAAAGGTTTTATTGATATCCGGGTAGGTCTGCTCTAGATATAATTGCATCTTTTCCCCAAGGTAGCCGATGACAAAGACGAAGTCCTTAATGCCCGCATCGACAAGTTGGTCGACCAAAAAGGCAATAATGGGTTTGCCGGCTACGGGGATCAGCGGCTTTGGCTGGGTATATGTGTGTGGACGAAGTCGGATGCCGGCTCCGGCCACAGGTATGAGAGCTTTCATGCGCCTCAAACTTACGGGAAAAAGAGTCTTGAAACACGGGTCACCATGATCCTGGAGATGGATTAATCTTCGCTTGACGGAATGAATTGTCTGACCATCTTCCGCAAGCAAATTTTATTGGCTAAATTTTCACGCTCATTCGTGATAATGAAAAGCCAATATATCATCCCAATACGTTTGAGCGGAAAACGGGACTCGAACCCGCGACCCTCAGCTTGGGAAGCTGATGCTCTACCAACTGAGCTACTTCCGCGGAAATATATAAATCAAAGTTCGACAATCCTGTTGAGATTCTCGTTCCTTCTAAACAATAAGATAGCTTAATCCGGCAGGTTTTTTCGAAGCGTCCGTTTGGCCATCCATATACTGAGAGACTCGGGAAGTAACCGCGTAAATGGCGCCACCAATGGCAGATACCAGGTAGGGATAACCTGTCTGGATTTTTTCTGATATCCTTTCCAGATGGCGTTGGCGACAGTTTCGACATCGCTGGACAGCCATCCGGAAAAGAGTGCCGATTGCTCCATTCCCGCAACTTTTTGAAAGGCGGTTGGTATGGCCGGCGGACAAATGGTAGTCACAGAGACAGGCGACTTTTTTTCTTTGAGTTCATGATATAAAGCGAGGCCAAAACTCCTGACAAATGCTTTTGTGGCACCATATGCAGCCATATATGGGTTGGGTTGGAATGCGGCAATGGAGGCGATGAAGATAATGTGCCCGGATTTCCGTTCCTGCATATGATCCAATGCTAATCGGGTTAAGGAATATACTGCCTTTATATTCAGATTAATCATCTCTAGATCAGTTTCAGCATCTATTCGTTGAACTTCACCCCACGTGCCGAATCCGGCATTGTTTACCAGGACATCGATGGACCATTGATTGTCCTGGATAAGCGTCCAAAGTTGAGCAGGTGCCTCCGTTTTCGAGAGATCGAGCGGGTGCGACAGCAATTCAATTCCCGGGTATGCGCGAAGAATCTGTTCCACAACTTCATCAAACTCGGTTCCGGGAAGCGCGGAGAGTACAATGTTGTATCCGGCTTTCGCAAATCGGTGAACCAGAGCAAGACCGATGCCGCTGGATCCGCCAGTGATGAGTACAGTTTTTTTCATTCGATGGAGTTGAATAGGGCACCAAGATAGGTGACGCCGACATACTGAATGGATTGGTGAGTTATTCAACCCCTCCAGGGTTGTATTCTTTATACCCTTAAACCCCGGGTTGCACCCGGGGCTATTTTTGTTGAACCCCGCTGGGGTTCTCCCAAGTAGAAAGTGGTGTTAAAATCAGTGAGAATTCAAAATGAATTCGATTTCCTGACCCTCTAAAATTATTGTTCGAATAGATTCCCTGAAATATTCCATCAAACCAGCTGGAATTGTAAAGTTCAATCGACTTTCTCCTTAACTCCTCACCAAATAAACCCATAAACCACATTGTGAACCTTCGTGCTCTTTCTGGCTTTGTGGCAAAAATGCACCTGTTCTCGCAATGCATCAACCCATAAACGAATAAACTCATAAACGAATAAACAAATAAACCAACCTCCTCCGCTACTTATCTTCCTTCCTCACAGGAAGAATAGGGCGTAATGAAAACGTGTCATCCTCAATAGAAGTGGGGTCTAAAATGGGTCTTTCCGGGCGGGGG
>JAHEAU010000346.1 GCA_024642625.1 Lewinellaceae bacterium | reverse complement strand
TGAGGAATTAGATCCATTTGCTAAAGGCTCCCATTAATTAATAAGGAGAAACATGAGCATCTCCTATCCTAAAGGGGGGGGGTGATCATTCCATTGAACGCTTCTTTTCGCTGATATGGCCTGTGGCTAAATCTGCTTCGGTGAGCAAGCCTCTATGATTCATTCCCCCTTCAGGGCTTCAAAACTGTTCATCACGAATGGGCAGGGCTCTGACCAACCATAGGATATTACGCCCCTTCAGGACTAAACAATATCGAATCTAAACCCGGTAAACAATGCTCGCCAACAACGACAGAATTGCTTTCCATCCAATTACAACCTGAAACACAGAATCCAAAATACTGAATCGTGCAAAACGCAAGACCATTGGATGAAAATGGTTAAAACCATTTCCTACTTCCGGTTTTGATTCCAACCCAGGGTTGAAACCCTGGGGATACATCTACTCCCGAAAAAATGCAGCAACAGAATTGTTTCTTTTGGATATCACCTGGTATGCGACAGCTAACCGCTTCTGGCCGTTAAAATGTAGCTGCTACGAATCTATCCCTAATTCATTGTTTTCCGCTCTCGACCCTCCACTCACAGCGCAAATGGCCAAACACCAAAGTTTCAAGCCGAAAGCAGATGAACGAATGAACAAATAAACCCATAAACGCCCTTCGCGAATCACTTCCATTTCCACCCCTCATCCGGAGACCTGTATCTTTGCCCAAGCAATATCGATTCGGCATGCGACCCACTACAAAAACAGTACTCGGACTTCAGCTCCCTACAGATCCACGCTGGGTTAATCTGGCCGAAATATCGCTGGAAGAGATCCTCACGGATCATGCGTATTGTGAGCAGAAAGCGGCTACATCCGGCATTACTCTGATCCAGGCATTTCCGGATTATCCGGAAGTCGTGGATGCGGTCGCCCCGCTTGTTACGGAGGAATGGGGCCATTTTCGAATGGTCTTGCAGGAACTGAAAAAGCGTGGATTACGTCTTGGTTTCCAACGAAAAGACGAATATGTCAATGGGTTGCATGCCTTTCAAAAAAAGGGAGGCAGACCTGGAGACCGACTCATTGAAAAACTGCTCACATTTGCCCTGATTGAAGCCCGCAGTTGTGAGCGCTTCCGATTGTTATCCCTGGGTATCGACGATGAAAGTCTGCGCCAATTCTATCATAAATTTATGATTTCGGAGGCCGGGCATTACCGTATGTTTCTTGATCTCGCCCAGTCCATCGGTCCGCCTGAAGTGGTCAAAACCCGGTGGCAGGAATATCTGGATTTTGAGGCGGAGATGTTGGCCACGTTTCCAGTTCGGGGCGATCGGATACATTAAGGATTGGCTTTAAGAATTCTTGCACGATAGTTTAAATCCTCCCCCGGCCCGGCATGGATGAGTTGCCTTTTTTATCTCAAAAGTAGACTACCGGCCCACCCCCTCATTAAATCATTTGTCCCCGATATGAGCATTTTCATGGGAGAGGGACATGAGGTGAAAAGCGGAAGGCGGAAAGCGGAAAGCGTGACCTTGCATAAGTAACGAAGGGCAATGTACTATTGTAGCGGTGACTTTAATCGTCGTTGATTTTAAATCGGTGATACCACAACTACCATTGTTGGTTAGAGTGTCTCACTCGAACCGGCTATTGCGCGGTGTCTCACCGCATCCTTGAAAACAAATTCACCCTGTTTATGGCCCTCTAAATAGTATTGAAATGGTGACAGCTTCCACATAATTACTATGGCTTGGATTTGAGCACACAATCAGATCCGTTCCCAGGGCTCGGTGGGACACCGACAGATAGAAGGAGCTGGTGAGACACAAGCACCAACATTAAATGGATAGAGGAATGGTTTAAATACGGACATTAACCAATAAACTCATAACCGAATAAACTCCTCATAACCTCCCACAACTCCCTCCTGCACTAGAGTTCCGGCGGGCAAAGCATAACCTCATAAACCCTCTCCATAACTCCATAACCCCTAAACTCCTTAACCAAACAGGTCTTATAGGTTTTACGGGATCTTATTCCGCTTTACAAATCTGTCGGAGCAGCTCAGGAAAAACACGATGCTCTCCCTCAAATTGATGCCATTGCGCATCCTTAAAATAAGGCTCCACCGCCTCTTCTAAATGCCGTTTTCGGCTAGGAGTAAAAAAGGGATCAGCATCGCCAATGACGATGTCGATATGACCATTCATCTTCCTACTTAGTAGTTCCAGATATTCAGGTTCGGGGACCATACCGGCCCACAAGATCACTTTCACTGGGATAAGTGTTGACTTCGCCAACCATCTGCAAACGGTAGGGACACCTTGAGAAAACCCAAGTAAGGAAACAGGCAATTGACCGAATCGGGTATAAACATGCTGAACTACCTCATCCAGGTAAACCAGTTGATCCTGAATCTCTTCCAGGCGATCTTCACGAGTCATCCAGGAGGCGACGACCTCACCTTCAAACCCACGGCGATAAAATCGGGAGAGACCTTCCGGTGCAATAATCATCTGACCATCATTGGCTGCAGGCAAGATTTCTTGTATGAAGTCAGCAGCGGATTGTCCATATCCATGACACACCAGGAGGATTGATTTTGGTTTTGCAACAGGCAAAGCGCAATAGTATCTGGCTATCCGTTGTGTCGTCACATGGTGACAGCTTACTCCTCCACTCTCCATCATTTGCCAAAGATATTCTTCCCCTTTCGTTCATTCAGCACCGGAAAATCTACTGGTGCTTCATCCATGACTTTGTCAAAAACCTTGTCGATATGAACCCACACACCCTTTTCAAACTTGAATCCTTCATAGGTGCCATCCGGTATATTGACTAGTCCCAGGCCATTCCGATCATCAGCAAAAGGCATCAAGTGATCAAAGAGAATCATCTTGTAGTGGTCATCATAGTTCAGACGGACTTGACTTCCTGTTGCATAATCCAGCACGAGGCGATTCTTTTCTTTGATGACAGTTCCTTCACTATCCTGGTACTGAAATACTGGATCGCCAAAGATGGGTTGGTCATCATCATCCAGATGAAGGACGT
>JAHEAU010000108.1 GCA_024642625.1 Lewinellaceae bacterium | reverse complement strand
ATGGATGGAAGCATGTATGGATATCACCAAATCAGATTTCTTCTATACCGATCTGTACACTAATTTGCCTTGTACCACCCAAGTCAACAATATAATTGTGACTGGAAAAGTGGTCAGGAACTGGTCTGTTACTGATCCTTCTGGAAATACGGGTACCTGTCAACAAACCATCTGGCTCAAACGAGCGACGATTGCTGATGTTGAATTTCCAGGTGATCATGATGGCTTTGATCTGCCAGCACTCACGTGTGGTGAAAATCCAAAAGACCTCAAACTCACCGGCCAACCAACAGTCAATGGATATCCGCTTGTCACCCTCGGCAGCTGCGACTTTACTGTCACCCCCACAGATGATGTTTATCCCGGTTGCATATCCGGCGCCTATACCACCATTCGGACCTGGAAATTGATTGACTATTGCAAGGATACGACCGTTTATCATGCACAGGTAATCAGCCTGATGGATCTGATTCCACCAGTAGTCATTGCCCCTGCAGACATTACGATTGGCACATCTTCTATAAAGTGCAGTGCTACTGTCAACCTTCCGACCGGATGGGCTGTGACGGACAATTGCTCTACTTATGCTGTCTCTGTTAAATGGGCATTTGGAACAGGTTACGGCCCATTCCTCAATGTGCCGGCTGGCAAACATCCGGTATATTATGAAGCAAAGGATGCCTGCGGAAATATCGGGCGCGACACAATGTACGTGACTATAAAGGATGACGACAAACCAGTCGCCGTATGTAAAAAGGATGTCAATATTGCACTACCATCAACCGGTATCATCACTGTACCTGCAAGCTTGTTTGACGACGGTTCGTACGACAATTGTTTGCTTGATCATCTCGAGGTGAATCGCGATAATGGTGTCTTTCAAAAAGAGGTCATGTTCATGTGCAGTGATATCGGGAAGACCGTTATGGTCGGCCTCAAAGCCATTGACCATGTTGGCCTTTCAAATACGTGTATGATGGTCGTGTTGATCCAGGATAAACTGGAACCCATGATCACTTGTCCGGACGATATTACCGTACTCTGCTCGACAGATATCAAACAACTCTCCAAAACCGGAGCAGCTTCTGGCATGGATAATTGCCAGATGAAGAGTGTGACGTATGTTGACAACAAGTTTCTCAACCAATGCAAAGAAGGCTATGTCAATCGGCAATGGACAGCTGAAGATATTTATGGCAATAAATCTTATTGCTTGCAAGTCATTACCCAAATTGATACGACACCAATTAAAATCGTTTGGCCTGTCAACTTCACAAGTACCGAATGCGGTATAGATGTCAGCCCATCAAATGTTGGTGAACCAGTTATTACTGGTAATGATTGTGAAAATCTCTTTGTGTCACACAGTGATATACTTTATAAAACGGCCTACCCTGCATGTTATCGCATTGAGCGGTGCTGGGAAGTCAAAAACTGGTGTACGTACAACCCGAATATTATTCCGAATCCAGGACATTGGAAAGGGGTGCAGTACATCGATATATACGACCAGAAAGAGCCTATCATGACGATCCCCTCGGATATTACCATCGGGACCGACATTCAAGGTTGCGTGGGCTATTTGAATGTCCCCTCCGCAACAGCAACAGATTGTGATCCAAATACGAAAATCACCAATAACAGTCTTTATGCTGTTTCAGGAGGTGCATCCATTAATGGCACATATCCAGTCGGTGTACACACCATTATGTTCATCGCCCAGGATGGGTGCGGCAACAGCAGTATGGCTTCAATGAAAGTCACAGTTGTCGATGACAAACCACCTTTGGCGATTTGCAATAAGGGCGTATCCATCGGATTGAATATGACGGGCACAGTGACCTTGCCACTCAATTTGATTGAGGGTGGTTCATTTGATAATTGCACTGGTTATTCAGGACTGAGTTTTAAACTGGTGCCAAATACCTTCTCTTGTGACTCATTGGGCAATCAACTTGTCACGATGACAGTGATAGACGCGAACGGGAATAAAAATTCTTGTACAACCATTGTGGAAGTCCAGGATAATCTGGATGTCTGCTCGAAGGGTAAAGCCCAAATTAAAGGTAATATCAATACCCCAAATGGTGATCCGATGCTCAAGGCGGAAGTCTACCTCAACGGCGTGGATATGGTCTTGTCTGAAGCAAATGGGTCATTTACCTTCAGCAATTTGCCCAAGGGTATGAATTATACGATCACACCGGAATTGGATAAAGAAGCACAAAATGGTCTCAGTATTGGAGATATCATTTTACTACAGAAGCATATTCTCGGTAAAAAGTCGTTCACCGATCCCTATCAGATTATTGCGGCTGATGTGAATAAATCCGGAAACATCAGTATTTCGGATCTCATTGAAATCCGACGGTTGTTGCTTGGACAGGAAACTGAATTTTCAAATACTCCTTCCTGGCAGTTTGTGACCAGTGATTATGTATTCCTGAATCCGAACAAACCGACACAAGAAAATTTCAACCAACAAATCCTGATTCCGAATATTCAAGGAGAATATACAAGTCAGAATTTCATCGCGATCAAAACGGGTGATGTCAACTATACAGCAAAGGCTTCTGGTCTGTTATCTGGCGATGTCCGCTCGGGCAATCTGGTCGATCTCCTGCTTGAAAATCCAGTGATGACAGCTGGCTACACCTATAAAATACCTGTTAAAGTAACAGCTGATGACCTCCTGGGCTTCCAGTATCAACTGGGTCTTGACCCTGAGCGTGCGCGTTTCGTTCGATTTGAAGCTGGAGATTGCTCAACGCTTTCCCCAGAAATGGTCCGCATGTCAGATCAATCCATGCGCATGGTGTGGCACAGTTTGTTGCCTAATCCTAGCATGACGACTGGCACGTTGGTCTGGATTGAAATTGAAGCATTACAATCAGGGCTGCTATCTGAAGCAATCAGCATCCAGGACGAACTCCCATCTGAAGCTATTGCGACAGATCTTGTTCCTTCGGAAATGGCTCTTCGATTCGCTGGCGAACAGGAACAGACAGGACTTCTACTGGAAGATCCTTATCCGAATCCATTCAATCAGGAAACATTGGTACGCTTCAGTTTGCGTCAACCTGGTTCAGTGACACTTCGGGTATTCAATATCACTGGCAGCGAAGTGTGGCGACATGCGGCTGATTATAGTCAAGGGCGCCATTCGCTAACCATTCCGGCGACGGCGTTGGGGAGAAGCGGCCTTTATCAATTACTAATAGAAACTCCATATACACGTCCAGTGACCAAATCTCTGGTCCTGATCGACGAGTGACGAGTTTGAAAGATGTGGTTTTTGGGATGTGAGTGGGTCTGCCTGCTTACGGGTGGGCGGCCCACTACTTTTTACTCACCCCAGACCACATTTAAAGATTCCCATTTTTCTTTTTTACAAGCACTTACTCTGTGCCTGCGGGTACCGGCCTGGCCGGTTCTTGCCCGAGCCTGACTTCCTGACAACCACGCCTGATCTTGATCAGGTCCAACGAAGTGAACCGATTTGCATTCAGAGGATCTTTTGATCCTCCACATGAGCTCAGTATTGGACAATAACCCATTTTATTTTTCATCCCAACAATGTTTAATCCCATGAGAAAATCTAAACTGAACACCGGATGGCAAAAACATCTCCTCCGGATCAGCCTTATTTTGGCGGTCGCCCTTTTTGGTCGAACCGCAATCCAAGCCCAATGTACTTTGGGTTGTAACGACCTTGTTCAGTTCTCACTTGATGAGGACTGTTATTCAGAGGTTGAAGTCGACCATATTCTGGAATCTCCTCAATCCTGTCCAGGTGCCAAAGTGGTAACTGTGATGGGTGCAAATGGCTTGCCTATCCAAGGTTCGCCTTGGGTCGGTGCTGCATATATTGGTCAAACCCTGACAGTCAAAGTGACCCATGTCGCCTCCGGCAATCATTGCTGGGGATCAATCAAGGTCGAAGACAAACTTGCACCTGTGCTCATCTGTGATGATATTACTGTTGCATGTAGTGAGTCAAAGTATGGACCAAATGATCTTGGCTATCCATTTGCTGAAGACAACTGCTCCTTTGATGTCAATCTGGTATGGGCAGACATGATCACTGATTATGATTGCAGCAATTCCCAATTAACAGCCGTCGTTCATCGTCAGTGGACAGCGACTGACAATAGTGGAAACACAAAAAGCTGTACGCAAAACATCTTCTTCAAGCGTGCAAAACTAACTGATGTTACATTCCCATTGAACCGGGATGACATTGAGTCTCCAGCCCTGGATTGTGCAAACGCCAATGTCAATCCTTCGAATACGGGTTGGCCCATGGTTGATGGCAAACCAATTGCAAACTTCTGTGACCTGGTCGTCACCTTTACAGAGCAAAGCAGCTCGATGTGTATGGGGAATTTGACCATTTTGCGTACCTGGACTGTTTTGGATATGTGCTCTGGTGCAACATCTACGGATCTCCAGATCATCAAAGTGCTTGACAAGACAGGACCTGCTTTGACTTGTCCAAAGGATCCAGAGCATGATGTGAAGATTCTGAAGTATCTATCCGGGCCGCAATACAATGGTTGCTTTGCCGAAATCCAATTACCTCAAATCCAGGTGACGGACAAATGCAGCAACTATTCAAAATTCACATTTAATGTGAGTACGACGGTGAATGGCTTTATCTATTCCATCGCTACGAATGGTGGCAAACTGATCGTGCCATTGGGCACTCATGTGTTCACTTATAAAGTGACTGATGATTGCGGAAATATTGGAACCTGTAGTTTCACGCGTGCAATTAATGATGAAACTCCACCTGTCGTTGCATGTGAAACATTGCATACTGTGGCTTTATCGGATGATGTCACCTATGTAAATGCCTTGACTTTCGATGATGGAAGTTATGACGATTGCAGCGGTGTCACCTTCAAGGTCAGCCGGATGGATAATCCAAAGTGCGCTGGCAACGATGCCACTGCCTTTGGTGATACAGCTCCATTCTATTGTTGTGACATCAATAATGGTCCTGTGATGGTTACACTGCGAGTCAGTGATGCTGCAGGTAATACCAACCAGTGTATGACACAGGTCAATGTAGTGGACAAGGTAGCGCCTTCCATCTGGTGTCCACGGGACATTTCAGTAGCATGCAGTATGCCATATCAACCAATCGATGCAAAGACATATAGCAAAGGTGCAAAGCCAGGAACAGCAATCAGCTCAACCTTCGCTTTGACGTACCAGGTACCCGTTGTTGTTACAGGTTTACCTGTAGATGCAGAGATTGTTGACCTGGATGTTTATCTCGATATCGAACATGAATATCTGGACCAATTGAAGATTCGATTGATCAGTCCGAATGGTACCATTGTTTCCCTTTTTGAAGGAGGCGCTTGTGGTATTGCCAAATCCAATTTGCTGGTGACGTTCAACGATGAAGGTGATGTTTTCTCCTGTAATGGACCAACTCCTTCGATCTCTGGAAATATCAAGCCACAAGCTGGACTACTGGCCCTGTTTGATGGAGAAAATCCAAACTCGATTCCGTCAATTCCACAGAAAAACTGGATTGTGGAAATCGAGGATACTGCTCCGTTGGCAGGCGGTAAGATCAATGAGGTCAACCTTTTGTTTACGTATGGAACACCTTTGGCTCTGAAGCCTCATGCGAGTGACAATACCGAAGAGTGTGGTTTGACAGTCACCTGGAGTGATAAGGAAAAGCCGGAAGCCTGTCCTGGTGGATACATCGACCGGACATGGACCGCAAAGGATGCCTTTGGCCTGGAGAAATCCTGCGATCAACGGATCACTTTTGTCGATCTGACTCCTTGGGAAGTAGAATTCCCAATGGATGTAACCGTCGAAGACTGCGTTACGCCGGATGACCTGAAAAACCTGGGAAATGTCAAGCACAATGGGGATTGCGAAATGGTTTCGGTTGATTATGTAGATCACATCTACACTGTTGTACCTGACGTATGTTACAAGATTGAACGGACCTGGTATGTGGTGAACTGGTGTGTGTATGACAAGTTCAGTCCGGATAACACCAAGCTGGGTATCGCATTGCCACATCCAAAAAACCTCAAATACCGGGACAACGGCGACGGATATTTTGAGTGGGTGCAGACAATCAAGGTCATTGACAACACTGCTCCAAAGATCTTCTGCCCTGCAGACTTGACAGTTGACAACATGGAAGCCGATTGCGGTCCGACATATGTTGACCTCGATTCCGTAGTTGTGCTTGATTGCAGCCCAACCATCAAAGGCACGATCTCGATCGACCTGTACAATGATGGTTCTGTCAACATCATCACCAATGGGTTGGAGGCAGATGGTCTATACCCGAATGGCACCCACAGGATCAGTTACAAGGTTGAAGACGGATGTAACAATTTCAGCACGTGCAGCTTCTTGTTGACAGTAGTTGATGGCAAAAAGCCGAACGCAAAATGTCATGATATCCAGGTTGACTTGATGGCTGTTAGCGGAGGTGGTATGGCACAGATCACGCCTCAAATGCTGAACGTTTCTAGTGATGACAATTGCACACCTGATTTCAAACTGATCTTAGGCGTGACTCCAAGTATCTTTGATTGTGATGATCTTGGACCAAATGATGTCACTCTTTCTGTCACTGACGCTGCAGGAAACACAGATGTTTGTGTTGCTGTAGTTACAGTTCAGGACAATATGAAAGTATGCCCAGGCAGTGCAAATGGAACAGTAACAGGTAAGGTACTGGATGCCAACAACGAAGGCGTTCAATATGCCAATATCAAGATTGCCAATATGAATGGCATGGAAGATGAGACCGATGCCTATGGTACGTTTACTATCCCGGGCTTGACACCTGGTGAATCTTATGTTGTGCAACCGATCAAAAATACCAATGCACTCAATGGTGTGTCTACGTATGACATTCTGATGATTCAGAAGCATTTGGTCGGTGTATCATCAATCAAGAATCCGTACAAATTGATTGCTGCAGATATCAACAAGAGCAATCACATTTCCATCTCTGACGTCATTGAATTGCGGAAGACGTTGCTCACTGCAAGTCCTACGTTTGCCAAGAACGACAGCTGGAGGTTTGTGAAAGCAGACTATACTTTCATCAATCCATTGGATCCATTCAAGGAGTCATTCCCTGAATTCATTGACACCAAGGATATGCCTTCTACAGGTTTGGTCGCTGATTTCGTCGGCATTAAGGTCGGTGATATTAATGGTGATGCATTACCAAATACGCTCCTTGGATCTGAAACTCGAAACATGGCTGGAACAGTCGATTTCGCAACGAAAGATGCAGAGTTGGTACCAGGTACGGTGTACGCTATGCCTGTCCGCGCTGCCGATATCGCAAGTCTTGAAGGATTCCAGTTTACGCTGGCTTTTGATCCAGAAGTCATGCAATACGCTGGATTCACTGATGGAGACCTTGCCCAAATGGGCCAGGACCATATCGGTACATCCTTCGCTGATGCAGGTTACCTGACAATGAGTTGGGATGGCAAGCCAGGCAGTGCCCAGGCTGAAGACATCCTCTTCACATTGAATTTCCGGGTAATCCAACCTGCCACTCTTCACGATGTGATCAAAGTGACCTCTACCTATATCGCTGCAGAAGCATACGATACAGAGGACAACCTACTCGACGCTACATTGCGTTTTGTTGGTGACCATGGAGTGATCGCAACCGGCACTGAGAATACGCTATACCAGAACCGTCCGAACCCGTTCCGGTCAGAAACCATCATTGGTTTTGACTTGGCAGCTGCTGGACCAGCGACATTGACGTTGACGGATGTATCAGGCAAAATGCTCAAAGTGTACGAAGGCGATTTCGCTCGCGGATACAATGAATTCCGCGTGAACAAAGCAGATCTTGGTGCTTCAGGCGTAGTGTACTACCGCCTCACTGCAGACGGGTTTGCTGCTACACGGAAAATGATTATCCTCGACTAAACCTGTCGACGACGGATTATTTCCGTTAACCTTTCATTGCCGCCCCTTCGAGTATTCGAAGGGGCGGCTTTTTTGTTATGGCTTGGGATGGGGGTTATTTCGTGATTTCGTTATTGGGCTAATTCGAAAGAAGGAAGGTCCAGGAGCAAGCGAATTGCTGAGATAACCTCCCTCCTCCGGAGTGTGCTCACCCTCTTCCTTTCTTCACAAGGAGAGGGAGCCTCTAATCAGAAAATATGATTTCAACTTCAAGACCCATTACCCTTGACCGATTACCCATTTCCCACCCAAGCCCCGACCCCGTGTACTTGGTGGGCGAAATGCGAACCGCGAATTGCGATTGGCAAATTGCTTCAAACTTAACATAAACTTCATACTGAAAATCGGATCAACGAATTGCTTCCTCTGATCTTTGTGTCACGAAAATAAACCTGGCTGATTTCATTTCAATCTCCAGGAAATAACGCTTTGAAAATCAAATACACATGTTTAAGCACTTTTCTCTATTGGTAGTTACCGCATTGATTCTTTCATCATGTGGTGGTGGCACTTCTGAAACTGCGGAAGCTGAAAACGCTGGCCCGGTCATTTCCGTAAAAGGATCAGATACCGTTCTCCCTTTGACACAAAAGGAAGCGGAAGAATTCATGAAAAAGGTACCAGGCGCTTCTATTACTGTAGTCGGTGGTGGATCCGGCACAGGTATTACTGCACTGATGGATGGATCTACTGATATCTGTATGTCATCCCGGGATATGAAGACGAGTGAACAGATGAGTTTCACCGAGAAGAATATGGACATCCAGGAAGTGATCGTCGGGTTTGATGCTCTTTCAGTGATCGTCCATCCTGATAATCCTGTGACGCAATTGACACGGGAACAACTGGAAGCCATTTTTACGGGTAAGGTCACAAATTGGAAAGAGGTTGGCGGTGCTGATGCCCAAATAATCGCTTACAGTCGCGAAAGTTCTTCCGGCACCTATGAATTCTTCAAGGAACACGTGATGGACAAAAAGAATTACGCTTCTTCAGTCCTCAACATGCCAGCAACAGGTGCGATCGTCCAATCTGTTAGTCAGACAACAGGAGCAATTGGATACATTGGTCTGGGATATTTGACCCCAAGTGTCAAGGCACTTTCTGTATCATACGATGGTGGAACTGTGTTCACTGCACCATCAGTGCAGGGCGCCAAGGACAAATCATATCCAATTGCTCGACCTTTGTATTACTTCTATGATGCAACCAAGAAAGATCAAGTCGCTGGATTTGTGGATTTCATTTTGTCCGATGAAGGGCAGAAATATGTTGCTGAAATTGGCTATGTTCCAGTAAAATAGGGATTTTAATTCTTCAAAAAAGGGAGCTGGATAGAATCCAGCTCCCTTTTTTTGTTCCTGAGAAGGCGACTTAACCTAAACTTAATATCATCCGTTTCTCTTCCTCCCTGAGCATTCCGACTTTTGCATCAGCTTCTTATAATACACAATACCACTATGAAAAATCGAATCAGAATAGCGACCACGCTATTCATGGCAATGGCCGTTTTCAGTATGGTCAACGCTCAAGCACCGCTTGTAAAACTCCAACTCGGAAAAGGTTTACAGATCATGGCAGCGGATTCCTCCATGTCCATGAAAATGAGTTTTCGGATGCAGAGTCTCTTCGAAACTGAACGCGATCTGAACAGTGATAGTGAGTGGGCAACCTCATTTCTGGTCCGTCGATCAAGACTTAAATTTGATGGATTTGCCTTCCACCCTAGCCTTGTTTATAAGGTCGAATTGGCTTTGTCGAACCGGGACCTGAGCAGTAGTTCAGATCTCTCTCAAACAAGTGGAGCTCCAAAGATCATTCTGGATGCTGCAATCAAATGGGAGATCAATGATCATTTTGAATTGTGGGCTGGGCAAACAAAGCTTCCTGGCAACAGGGAACGGGTAGTTTCCTCTCAGAATATGCAGCTGGTTGATCGGAGCCGGGTCAACAGTCTCTTTAATATTGACCGTGATATGGGCTTGCAGTTGCATAGTTCTTTCAATGCCGGAAAGATGGTCATCAAACCCATCATTGCGTGGGCTTTAGGTGAAGGTCGAAACATTACGATTGACAATCAGGGAGGATATGAATATGTCGGGCGCCTGGAATTACTTCCTTTAGGGGAATTTAAAGGCAAAGGGGATTACACACAAACCGATTTCGCCCGAGAAGTCAAACCGAAACTTGCGTTTGGCGCTTCTTATTCTTTTAACCAAGGCACTCCTCGCCAATCTGCAACCGGTCGTTTCCTGGTAGACGAAAATGGCGATTATTTTCATCATGACCTGCAAACAATCCTTGTCGATGCTGTCTTCAAATACAACGGATTCTCATTGTTGAGTGAGTATGCCAATCGGACAGTAACGGATGTCGAAATCCCTGAAGAACCAGCAGATTATCCTGTAGATCTGATCGATGATAATAATCGAACCTATACAACAGGTTATGGATTTATGGTCCAAAGCGGATACCTCTTCAAAAACAACTGGGAAATTGCTGGACGATATACTTATGTCATGCCTGATTCCGGTCAAAGTTTTAATGAAACCACAGAATACACCCTTGGTGTATCTAAATATTTCGTGGGAAACAGCCTCAAGATACAGTCTGATGTCAGCCTGAGTGAAAGTCCAGGCCAAGATGATATGAATCTTAGATATCGCTTACAGATGGAATTAGCATTTTAATCGATTCTGCGACCGATCTTTGTCCAATGACTGGAAATACGAAACTGCGCAAATTTACCGAACCTGTGGTTGAGAGCCTGGTTCGTATTTCCGGTTATTCTTCAGCTTTTATCATCGTTTTAATTGTCATTTTCCTCTTCAAGGAGGGTGTGACATTTTTGAACATGTCTCCAGTTGAAGAGGGATTTACGCTGATTGTCCATCCTGACAATCCAGTACAATCCCTCTCAAGTGCGCAGATCAAGGATATTTTTGATCGTAAAGACACGAACTGGGACCAAGTCGGAGGAAATAGCGAATCCATTCACCTTTTGACGCTCGATGAACTGGCAGATGCTTACCCTCCAGAAGTGTTTGGCTCTAAAATGGAACATCTTCCAGAATACATCGATTTGTATCTAGATAGCATCCCAAGTGCCATCGGTTATTTCCCTACTAGTGTCATTGTCAACAAAACCAAGCAAACCAGGGTATTGAAGGTGCCTGATATCACCCTTGATGCATTTATCCTGGATGAAGAATGGTTCCCGACAGCTGTCCCCGCTGCTCAAATGGGCATCATGCCTTTGTTATTGGGCACGCTTCTCGTCGCATTTGCTGCCATACTGATTTCGCTACCACTCGGTCTTGCAGCAGCGATCTACCTGGCAGAAATTGCGGATGAACGTGTCCGGAAAATCCTCAAACCTGTTATTGAATTATTGGCAGGGATCCCATCCGTTGTTTATGGTTTTTTTGGACTTGTTGTTATTGTCCCGTTTGTCCAGTCGACCTTTGGACTACCGGTTGGCGAA
>JAHEAU010000107.1 GCA_024642625.1 Lewinellaceae bacterium | reverse complement strand
GCCTTTCTGCCATCCTCAAAAATGAAATCGGCACCTATCGCCTGCGCGTTGTCTTCGACCAGGGTTAGTCCATGTTGCTTCGCCAATGCCATCAACGGGGTCATGGGCGCTGTTTGCCCATACAGGTGAACAGGCATAATCACTTTGGTACGCGGAGTGATTTTGCGCTCCACATCCTGCGGATCCAGATTGAAATAATCCGGATCAACATCGGCAAAGACCGGCACCAGTCCCAGGAGAGAAATAACTTCCGCTGTAGCAATAAACGTGAACGGAGCTGTTATCACTTCATCTCCTGGCTTTAGATCCAGAGCCATCAAAGCGATCTGGAGCGCATCCGTACCATTGCCACAGGGAATCACCCGTTTCGCATCCAGGTATGTTGACAAGTTTGCTGAAAAGGATTTAACAGCACTGCCATTGATGTATTGATTGGATGTCAAGACCTCGCGGATAGCCGCCTCAACTTCATCCTGAATAGCGTGATACTGCGAACTCAGGTCGACCATTTGAATGGGATCGTAAACGGACATATACGGGTATTTTAACGTGGTGCAAATATAGACAACACGAGAGGAAGGGACCGGGAATTCATCGACCCAGGATAGAATTCAATCCCATGGATCGACTAAAAATTGAACGCTGCATTTACACTCTGGCGAAATTCGAGGTTTCTGGTTTGCAATTTCAAGGCATTCCATGTACATTTGAAACAGGTGAAACGATCACCTGAGAATCAGACCGCTTAAGCACCACTACGCTGTAGTTTGACTCAACACGATGAATATAAGGGTCGTACTTGGTTTGTCCAGGGCGGGCTCCACCTGATCTTTGGATCAGTGTTCTTTTGAACCGGGGAGATTACCGAAGCAAATCAGAGGCTCTAATCCTGAAATTTGGGGTCCATATCTCCATCCCGGTGCTTAAGTGGCTTTTTTATGTCCAGTCGGCCGGCGGCAATTCCCTGAAGTGCCCATTCATACTCGCTTTTCTTCGAACCTCTTCTACTCGTTTTACAGAAGGTAACATCTGCTCTAAATGGGCTATGACACTGTTTTGCCGATCCAATTCCTCTGATAAAGTCAATAGATCATATTCTTGTTGAAGTGACAGCCCGATATAGTGTCCAATTCGAAAAACCGTTTCCAGATCTTTGATTCCCGGCACTTCCTTTTCCACACCAAGCAGTTGCCAAAGTTCACGGACTAGATCAATTATTCGCAATCTATTCAGATCATGCCCATTGGAAAATGATTGAATACGCTCAACTGATCCGCCAGGATACAGCCATCCGATCATCATTGGAAAAAAGTCAATGATGCGCACTACACCTAATCCTTCAACAGTCACATCCAACCGACCATCATCATATCGCTTTTCAATAGCGATCAGTGCCATCTCTGTCCCCACCGATTGAACCTTTCGGTCAATAACTGCCGGAATACAAAATGTAGAACCCGTTTGATCTACCTGATGGATTAACTGTCGATATCGCGGTTCGAAGATGTGCAGATTGATACGCTCACCTGGAAAGGGGACAAGTTCCAGAGGAAAATGAGGCAAATGAAGTTCTCTTTCCATAAATGATCGTTCGCTATAATTCCGTCCGTCAAATATGATGAAAGATACATTTACCCAATATGGATTGCTAAATTAGTGGCTCAACCCATACTATGCGATTCCACCCACTTTTCTTATTTGTGGCCATGATGGCTGTTCTTTCAGCGTGTCAAACTTCGCACCCGGAATTGTCTGATCCGGATCACTTTGAAGCCTATGTTTCGGCATATAGTGGCCCAATCATCAATCGAACTGATCCTGTCCTGATCACGTTCACGGCACCCTATGGAAAAGGGCAAGAGGAGCAAAATGTCAAACCACAACCGATCAATCTTTTGCCAGCAATATCCGGCAAAACTGTCTGGATGGATGCATACTCTTTACAATTTACACCTGACAATCCACTCGTATCCGGAACTGAATATATCGTCAGTGTGGGACTTTCGCAGATCGTACAGGGCCTACCTGATTCACTGAAGAACTTTCGATTTGCCGTTCGAGTAAAGGATCAGTTTCTTCGCCTACAAACCGAAGATCTGACTATCCCGGACCCGAATTCGCCAAATCTGTTTGACCTCAAAGGCGTTTTGCATACAAATGATCTGGCAGATGATCTTCTTGTAGAACGATGTCTGACTATCAAGGACCCACAACAAAAACCCACTATTCAATGGGAACATGACCCAAATGGGATGACCCATCGATTTACCATCCGAGGAATCCAACAAGCAAAAGAAGACAGGGAGATCACGTTGTCCGTCGAAGGCTCTGCACTTGGACTTGATCAAAACACAGATCAAAAACTGATCATTCCGGGAAGTGCGATCTTTCGTGTGTCCCAATACCGCATCGAACAAGGAAGCCAATCCATCATCCATCTGACATTTTCTCATCTGGTTGACCCCGATCAGGATTTGACCGGCCTCATTCTGATTCGCGAAAAACCACAATTGGCACCCACTTTCATGGTAGATGCCAACCGGATTACGTGCTATTTCCCTGAACGATTGGAAGGTGTTTTCAATCTGGATGTCCTGATTGGTGTCCGGAATATTCAAAAACAAAAATTAACTCAACCGTATACTGCCCGAACATCATTTACTCAGGTAGCTCCTCAGGTCCGTTTAGTCGGTGATGGTATGATCTTGCCTCGATCAGAGGAACTTTATTTCCCCTTTGAAGCAGTGAATCTGGAAGCTGTAGAAGTGGAAATATTCAAAATCTATTCAAATAATATTCTTCAGTTCCTCCAGGTCAACAGCCTCGATGGAAATTATGAGCTCCAACGTGTAGGTAAAATAATATACAAGGGTACTGTCAATCTGAGTGCCTTGAATCCGGAACAGAACAATTACGAGTGGGTTCGCTATGCGCTTGATCTCGCACCATTGATTCAAAAAGATCCCAAGGCTATGTACCAGGTCCGGATTGGTTTTTGGCCTCAACAAACCAAGTACATCTGCGATGAACAATCCACATCAGACTATTCATCAGAGACGACAGATAATCAGGAAAATGATGATAATGGCTATTGGGGGGATTCGGGCACCCCGGAATCATTAATGGATGCCTATTGGGGACCCTATGGATATCAACGAAACTACTCCTGGGAAAACCGGGACAATCCTTGTTTACCGGAATACTATAATACAGATCGATTTGTCAGTCGAAATGTACTCGCGTCAGATTTGGGCATAACAGTGAAGATGGGCGACAATGGGGATGTCCTCGCGGTCGTCACAGATCTTCGGAATGTCGAGGCCGTTTCAGGTGCTGAGGTTCAGTTTTTCAATGCCCAATTACAACGGGTATCAAGTGTTCGAACAGATGAACGCGGGATCTACCTGGGGCGACTGAAGGAATTACCTGAATTTGCGATAGTCAAATCAAAAGTATCTGTAGGTTACATCGCACTAAGAAAAAATGAAGGCCTCTCAACTTCTGATTTTGAGACTGCTGGAGTCGCCGTCCAAAAAGGGTTACGCGGCTTTCCATATGCTGAACGTGGGGTCTGGCGTCCGGGTGATTCCATCTTTCTAAATTTAATTCTTCATGATCCGGAAAAATCTCTGCCAGACAATTATCCAGTCAGCCTGGAGGTTTTTGACCCGAGAGGACGGCTCTATCAAAAAGTGGTTAATGCCGATCCAGTCGGTGCTATCTATGCCTTCCCATTTGCTACGTCTCAAGATGCACCAACAGGTTCCTGGCACGCTAAATTTATTGCCGGAGGTGCCACTTTTCATCACTACTTGCGTGTAGAAACCATTAAACCCAACCGACTGAAACTTAAACTGGATTTTGGCAAAGAAAAACTATCTGCCAAAGACGAACCCATTTCTGCTATCCTTCAAGCCAATTGGTTGCATGATGCCCCGACAAAGAACCAAGCTGTCCAAATAGAGGCAAATGCGACGCATATCAGCCCTTCATTTAAAGGATTTGAAAGCTATTCATTTGCCCATGAAGAACGAAAAGGTGCAGATTTTTCAGGCTTTGTATGGGCAGAAGGGATGACCGATGCAAACGGAACCTTTTCCATCAAAGACAAAGAACTACTTGGGAACAATTTTGCACCAGGCCGGGTCCGCTTTGATTTTAAATTCAGGGTCAATGAACCCGGTGGGGGATTCAGCCAGGATTTTCGATCCATCCAATATGACCCATACACGTCTTACTGCGGTATTTCCATTCCACGAAATAAATACGGTGTCCCCAGTTTTGGTCCCAATGAACAAGTCACAATTTCTTTTGCTTGCGTAGATCCGAATGGCAAACCAATCTCAGGACGCAAGCTGGCTGTAAAAAAGGTCCAGAAGGAATGGCGGTGGTGGTGGGAACGGTATCGAGACAATCGGATGGATTACAATCAGCAGGATAGTAAAGACATTCAGGCCGAAAAAACGCTGATTACAAATAACAAGGGTATTGCTGAATGGACCATTTCTTTCCAGGAGTATTCACGGTATCTGATTGAAGTCTGTGACCTGGAGTCAGGGCATTGCGCTGCAGGAAATGTCTATATCTATGATCGGTCAAGTCCATCAAATAGAGACTCAAAATACTTTTCATTCTCGACAGATCGAGACACATATAAGCCAGGGGATGTTGTCCAGATCAATCTACCAGGAGCACCTGCCGGCAAAGCACTGATCAGTGTCGAAAATGGTTCCGGTATCCTGGAAGCCCATTTGATTCCATTAAAGTCTGATCAAACAACTTACAACCTGACCGTTACTCGGGACATGACACCGAATATCTACCTGAATGTGGCTCTGATCCAACCCCATGATCGAACGGGCAAGGACCTGCCCTTGCGCCTTTACAGCATTCAATCTATATCGATCCAGGATCCGGATGCCAAGCTTCAGCCCATCGTTACGGCCCCGGATGAAATGCGGCCAGATCAAACGTATTCCATTTCAGTAAAAGAACAGCGCGGAAAATCAATGGCCTATACTATTGCCTTGGTCGATGAAGGATTATTGGATCTGACCCGCTTCCCAACTCCTGACCCCTATTCGCAAATCTATTCCAAGGAGGCACTGGGTGTAAGTACTTGGGATGTATTCGATCAGGTCCTGGGGGGTTTTGGCGGCGAATTGCGACGTATCGTTGCCATTGGTGGGGATGACGCTGCTTCTCGACCTAAGGGAAGCCCCAAAGCGAATCGATTCAAACCTGCCATTGTCCATTTAGGGCCTTTCCAGCTCAAGCGAGGTCAAACGATGAACCATCAGGTTTCCATTTCCAACTATGTAGGACGTGTTCGTCTGATGGTTGTCGCCGCTGGCGATTTAGCATATGGTCACTTGGAAAAATCAATCCCGATCCGCAAACCATTAATGACCGTCGCCACTTTGCCCCGCCAATTGGGCATCAAAGAGTCGCTGAGCTTTCCAGTAACGGTCTTCACAATGGATAAAAAAATAAAAGACGTTCGTGTTACCGTACGGGAATCAAGTGGACTGGTCCATTTCACAAAACCAGCGAAAGCGACGCTTCGGTTTACAGGACCTGATGACCAAACTGTTTACTTCCCACTTACCGTCTCGGATCGATCCGGCATTGCCCGGTTTACCGTAGAGGTTGAAGGAAATGGGGAACATGCCACACAACAAGTAGAAATAGATATTCGCAATCCAAACCCATACCAAACCGAAACACATGCCCAGCTCCTCAAGCCAGGGCAATCCGCCACTTTCAATTTGCCTTTGGTGGGCACTCCAGGTACAAATACGGTGATCCTGGAAGGGTTTACCCTCCCGCCGGCACAAGTGACTAAGCATCTGAATGACTTGATGAACTATGGCTTTGGTTGCCTCGAACAAACGACCTCAAAGGTCTTTCCCTTGTTGTTCATGAATGACTTGGAAGAAATTCCCGAACAGGCTTCAAGAGATATTCGGGATCGTATTACTGCCGGTATCCAGCGTATCCTGTCAATGAAAAATGGAGCTGGTCGCCTGTCCTACTGGCCCCAAGGCACCTACTATCACATGTGGAGTGAAATCTATGCCACGCTGTTCCTTAATTTGGCCAAACAGGAGGGATATGTCGTGTCAGAAACCGCTTTAAAATCGATAATGACTGCGCAAAAGCAGTTTGCAAATGAGTGGTCTGCAAATAAAAAGAGCCTAGAGGAATATGGCCATTATACCCAAACGCTACAAGCCTTCCGACTCTTTGTTCTGGCGGTGGGCGGAGAGCCACAATTGGGCGCCATGAATCGATTGATGGAAGAGCCTAAATTACCCGAATTAGAACGATGGCTCCTGGCGAGTGCCTATGCCCGTGCTGGTAAAAAAGATGTCAGCAAACGAATCACTTCTGGCCTCGGACGAGATGTTTCGACCTATCGTGACAGCCGCATCACATTTGGTTCAGATGCACGTGACCTTGGTTTGATGGTCATTGCCATGCTTGATGTAGGGGATCGAACGTCTGGTTTTGCAAGCTTGAAGTCCCTGGCGGACCGAATGAATAGCAACCAGTGGTATTCTACACACTCACTGGCTATCGGGTTATGGGCTTATGCCTCTTATGCCCGAGCCGTACCCAAACCGGAGAGCCTCTCCATGACTTATGCCTTTGCAAATGGAACAAAAAAGCAGGCAGGAACGAATCAAAATATATTGAAGCTGGAACTCCCACCAAACGAGGTGAACAATCGGTCATTTGTGATCACTAATACTTCCAAATCTGAACTTTATATTCAACTTTCATTGACGGGAAAACCGGATATTTCCGACGAAAAAGCCTATTCAAAAGGGATGAGCTTGATGGTAGCATATTCTACACCTGATCAGTCCAGTTTGAATATCAAACGAATCGCAAGGGGAACCGACTTTTTTGCCACGGCAAACGTAACCCACCTCGGCGCAACTGGCGAGCAACTCAATGAGGTTGCATTGGAACAGATCATTCCTTCGGGATGGGAAATTCGCAACCTGCGCATGGACCAACTTCAAATCTCAACTATTAAAAATTCGGGATATAAATATCAGGATGTCCGGGATGATCGGGTCAATCATTTCTTTGATCTGGAAGCCTCTTTGGATAAGAATAATAACCGAACTTCTCAAAACTATACGATTGCCTTGACAGCTGCCTATCCGGGCAAGTTCTATTTGCCTGCCCAAAAGGTGGAGGCGATGTACAATCCCGATTTTTCAGCTGTTGTTCCCGGTGGTTGGGTCGAAGTATTTGACCCAGCTTTGGAATCAGAATAAATACTTGAACTGATTGAATCTCGAAAGATGCTCGCCCGGATCAAAACACGTTACCTGGATTTCCAAATGCCGGGTTAGAGAAAAATTCCGGATCTGTCAATGATTTGAGGGAACGTATGAGTGCATCCTGTCCTCCTGGTTTCCAGGAGAATACAGATATCCTTACACTGCGATTTGGGCGAGCAAGACCTCCTGATGCAAAATGTCCCAGGACCTCTTCAAGAGTCGCCAAATGGCCGTCAAGCATACAGGGTGCCGTGTTGGCAATATTCCGTAGTGATGGGACCTTGAACTTACGGTTGTCCGACTCCAGGCTTGTCAGTCGACTGCCTCCTTCATCCGGACAATCCAGATACCAACCGATATTCTCGAAAGAATAGTCTGTGAAGTCAAGACCAGCATGACACGATGCGCAGCCTTTTTCCCGGAAGGCAGACCAGACCTCCGCAATTCGCGTAGCCAGAGCCGTGATATCTCACGCGCAAAAATAGGTCTCAGAGAGAAGTCCCGGTGATCAGTGTTCGTTGAAACACCGCAAGGGCATGAGCAATAACAAACGCATACGGGACCCGAATATAAGCCTCACGGATAGCCGATATATAGTGATGTGACGCATTCAGTCGCTCGACGATATCCGGAAAATTGAAATCAAATTCATACTCCTCCTGAAGAGACACTGCCACTTGTGCTCCAAAGTCGGCACCCCACTCTCCCGAAGGAAATATGGATGGTATCTAATTTTTCCCAAACTGGATGCACTCCGTGATCCGAGTCGACCGGCTATACCTTGTGAGGCTTGAAAGCCAATCGTAAATGCAAGGACTGCGGGTGGTAATTGACACAGGAAATCATACTGTCTCTCGATAAGATCGGGTCATAGAACATGCGCCGACCAAGACGAACATGTTCGTAAGTCAATTTATTTTTCCGGAATGGACATGTCCGAAAACCCGTGAAGAAGGACAAGAGAATGGAGTCCTATCGCCAACCCAAAGTCAGTAGATTATGGTTGGCATCCAAAAAGAATGATCAAATCAGCAACCAGGAACCCACTGAATATTGAAAGGCCTGTTCGTTAGTCAAACATGCATAAAGAATTATAAACCGATGATTTGCTTCCTGTCCAGAATTTGCTGGCTTACATCGAGAAGAATCTGATAGGTGCCAGCTGTTGGAACGGACAGATCGACCATGCCTTGCCCTGGGCTCACGATCTGTGTGGAAACGATCTGACCAGACATATTATACATCCGGATAACTCCAGATTTGGAGCCTGTCAATGAATAACCGACCTGGATTGTGTTGTGTGTCGGGTTTCCAAAAACAGTAAGTGATGATTTATTCAAATCAAACGGTTCTTTTGAAGAAACCAGATTCTGACCAGTAAAGACTGGACCTTTTATGAAGTTGCCCATCATCTTTGTGATTAATGACCCACTTCCATGCAGGACATTGTCCATGCTCAGGCCATCGAAAAGTTTGAGATAATCACCGACAATATGTATTGTCCCGGATTGATTGACCGGTTGAGGTGAATCAAGCATGATTTCAACATGGGTCAGCAGATTATCCCCGACGACATGAAATTCCCAGATCTTTTCCGGGTCACCATCCTGATTATTGTCTAACAATCCTTCTATGGCCAGGAAGCGATACCCACTTGCCCAACCCCAATGCATACTTGGAGATTGGAATGAAAGCGGATGGTCTGCAGACCACAAAGCAGGATCGCCATGATTGGTTACACTATCGATACCGATATTAAATGCGATCCCTTCTATCGAGGTGACTTCAGCATCTCCGAGATCAAAGTTTGATTGATTTCCATGCACCAGAAGATAGAGTTTGGGGAAAGAAGTCAGCTGCCCGCCATCATGAATAACCTGGATATCGCTCAAGTAATACGACAACCGGGTAACCATAAAATTGCCCTGGATAGAGGAATAAATTTTACCCGGTGCCAGTGTTTCACCATCAATCGTATGCTGAATATCGAGAGACAATGGGGTTTGCTGAGCAATCAGCAATTGGCTGGCTAAAATAAACAGGCATGTCGTCCAAAACTTCATGAGTCAGAATTTGATCAGTTTATGATTTGCCGGGTTCGGGCATCTTGCAGGCCTCATCAGCCTGCTTTCCACAGACAGTACATTCACCCAGTTGATTTTTCAACATCGGGTTATTGGAGGAACAACTTCCCCTGAATTCATTACCAGTCAGGATATGACGGATATTAATGAGGACAAAGGAAATAAGGAAGACGCCAAAAATAATGGCCAGGGTCGTGAGGAATTGCATATTGATTGCTTCTACAGAACACAAATCTAACAGCTTCACCCCATCTTTGGTTCCGAAAATCAAATTGGTTACTGTATATGGACACAGAACGTCATAAAAAAAGTGAAATCGCATTCGGGCGCTTGTGTCGTATCATGGATGAATTACGTGAACAATGCCCCTGGGATAAAAAACAGACCCTTGGTAGTTTGCGAAATCTGACCATTGAAGAAACTTATGAGCTTGCAGATGCCATTCTCGATGAGGACCTGCCAGGTATCAAGGAAGAACTTGGCGATCTTCTGTTACATATGGTGTTTTATGCCCGGATTGCTGAAGAGCAAGGAGCATTTACGATTGCTGAATCGCTCCATGGCATATGTGAAAAGCTGATCGAACGACATCCTCATATATACGGTGATGTCCAGGTTCAGGACGCGGAGGAGGTTAAGCAGAACTGGGAGAAAATCAAGCTTAAAACAGGAAAAAAATCGGTTTTGGAAGGTGTGCCTCGCTCGTTACCGGCGATGGTTAAGGCATACCGCATGCAAGAAAAGACAGCTCAGGTAGGATTTGAATGGGATACACCGGATCAGGTTTGGGAAAAAGTGGTAGAGGAAATCAACGAACTTAAGGAAGCTCTCCAGAACAAAGAAGGTGAGGCGCGAGTAGAAGAAGAATTTGGTGATGTCCTCTTTGCATTGATCAATTACGCACGATTCATTGATGTTGATCCGGAAACGGCACTAGAAAAAGTCAATCGTAAATTCAAGCGTCGGTTTGAGTACATCGAGGCCAATGCAGGACGAGAACTCAGCTCGATGAGTCTCAAAGAAATGGATGTATTGTGGGAGGCGGCCAAAGCCTTTGATCACAAATAGGCCGCTTTCCCATAAAAGACTGTGGCTTATTTGAATATATGGTGAAATCATCTACCTTTGCACCCGCTAAAGAAGATTTTCGAAATCACATTTGGTCACCTATTTATTGAATAACCATGAGTGTTTACCTAAGTAAAGAAAAGAAAGACGAGATTTTCGCCAAGTATGGCGGCAGCGCTGACAACACTGGATCCATCGAGGGTCAGGTTGCTTTGTTCACATATCGCATCGCCAGCTTGTCCGATCACCTCAAGACAAATAACAAAGACCATTCATGTCGGCGTGCCTTGTTGCACCTTGTCGGTCAACGGAAGCGGATGTTATCCTATTTGATGAAAAAGGATATCACACGTTACCGGACGATCTGTGACAACCTCGGTATCCGTCGCTAAATGAACCTTATATAAAGTGTCCTCATCGGAGGACACTTTTTTTATACTCCCTTTTGAAGCGACCGTTCTGCATAGCAGCCCTCGTTCTTTTCTCAACAACAACGGCTTCCCAACAACGCAAATCCCTGGGTATTCGCCGTGCTGTTCCATTCGCTTCGGGGACATTGCCGTATTATTGCTGACATTCAAACGCCATTCACATGGGGAAGCAAATTCCAACCACCACCTCATTCCATCTACCTGATGGTCGGGAGGTCATTCTGGAGACCGGAAAACTGGCTGCACAGGCAGATGGTTCCGTTGTCGTCCGTTGTGGCAACACAATGATTCTTGCCACAGTCGTTTCTGCCAAGGAGGCACGTCCTGGAGCACCTTTTTTTCCATTATCTGTTGATTACCAGGAGCGATTTGCCGCAGCTGGACGCATTCCAGGAAACTTTTTCCGTCGGGAAACACGCCTAAACGACCATGAAGTTCTTATTTGTCGTCTGATTGACCGAGCTATCCGCCCGCTCTTTCCTGATGGTTACATGAATGATACTCAAGTCATTCTCAACTTGATTTCAACGGATCTCGACGTGCCACCCGACGCTTTAGCCGCTCTTGCCGCATCTGCTGCATTGTGGGTTTCTGATATTCCCTGGGCAG
>JAHEAU010000345.1 GCA_024642625.1 Lewinellaceae bacterium | reverse complement strand
AAATCTCGTGAATCTCAGCCCAACGAGAGGATTGTCGCCTTCTGGAAGTTCCGGAAAGCGGTCTCTAAGATCACAAGTTACGCAATATGAAGCCCCTTCAGTAATTTCAACAAGAGAGCCTGGTGGTATTTCGCTGATTGGAAGTTCAGGATCTGGGAGGGTGTAGACGTCGTAGGCACGTGGGTAAAGGCATTTCTGTTGTAGCGGGCCATCCTCATTTTCTAATGCAATCTGAATATTGGAGCAGTCAGGAGTGAATGCATAAATGGGGATACCTGCGGTTACAGGGTCTGGCCACTGGACACAGACATCAATGAAACTTCCGTCATAAATGGCATTCCCAGTCGGAATATCCTCTTCACAATTGACACTATCTGAGAATGGACAGGCATCGCAGACATCACCGAAATCATCGTCATCATGGTTAGCCTGAACAGGGTTAGGAATCTCCAGACAATTATCGTTTATGTCTGCGACCCTGTCCCCATCAGTATCATTCTCAAGTTTAACGATACTGATATCTGAAATGGCTAATGACTCTGAAACAAGTCCTGTAATACCTATTACAAAGTGATCAATCCCTCTTGACCCTGGCGGAAGTATATCTAAACCACTGATATCAGTAGTTACATCATCTACAGCTATCGAGTATGTGTCATTATCATAATCGACAATCGCAGTAAATTTCTGGGGGATATTGCCTACATAATCGACAAAGGGGGTTTCTTCACCTGAAGAATCTAGGTAGTTGATTTTTCTCTCTATACAAGTGGGACCAGCTTCGCATATCCAATTGTAATGATAACTAAGAGCGAATATTGGTTGTTCCTTGTCTGAAACTGCTACCTGTACAGAATTACATAATGGTTCTGGAACTGGGGGGGTTGCACCTGAAGTACATACAGCTGTCCATGAGATCTGATACCTGCCTGTATTAAACCGTTCACCCGTTGGCGATGGAGCGACGTATGCAAAGAAGGCAGGTATTTCACTGTTTCCACCTATTACAGATCCATGGTGCATCATAAGAGACCTACCTGGAATACTACTGGAGTCTTCCTGCACGTAGGTTTTGTTCCCAATTGTCTGACCATTCCACAAAGTAATTGTGCCTAACTCAGCTGGACCGTCTACGAACGGATCTATTATGTGTGGCTCATACATGAAAGGTGTGTATGGTATTTCTGTGAAAAAGGACTCCTCAAATAATCTCAGGTCAGCAAAACCTAAATTGGGTAAAATCAAAAAACACGTTAAGCAAATAGTGGCGAACCTCCATCGAGTGATCATTTTATCCTCCTTTTTTAGGACCCTCTTGGTACCCCGAGAATCTATCATCGGATTTGTCTAATTGAGTCCGTCAACTAACTACCCGGGGTACCGAACTTGTTCCCTAGTTACACGCTGGGATAACTTTGAGAATAACAAGAAACATAAAACCCATAGCTTTCCGTGCCTGCATTACGGCAGGTTTGGCTTTATCGTGGTCCCGCAACTTCAAGTGGAATAACTAGATCTTTTCGCCCTCCATTTTGACCATTGCACCCAAAAAACAAACCGGACTGCAAAAGGTTTGAGACCCTTTGGCAGCCCGGCTATCTATTAGTGGGAGTGGTAGATAAGACCCGAGGCTTTCCGTCCCTGCCTCACGGCAGGTTTGGCTTTTCATGTCGAGTTGATCTATTTATTATGAATGATTGAGTTGTTCAGATCCCCCTGTGTGCCCTTAAAACGCTGAGTAAACTTGCAAATCATTTAAGTTGCGGCCATTCAGCACATTAAACCATCACGTTACAAGGTAGATTAGAAGCCAGGCAATCCAAGTGCTGCTGGTACAGTCAGCCGTGACCCCTGTACTTTTAAAATCTACCGATTCTCTCCTTGCCTCGGTGATCTTCCTGCATGACGTATAAATTAGCCATTGAACTATTTAGCAATATTTATGCCGCCTAATTAATTATTTGAAATGATTGTTCTTTTTGTGAAAAATGAAAGCTTTACTTTAAAATGTCAAATTTATCGACAATCGTATTTCAATTATTAATTCATGGGTTTATTGATTGAGAATATCAGTGTGATCAAGTTGTGTTATGACTACATCTATAATTTAATTAATGCTGCTGTCAATATAAAAAATGTAAAGTATCTCAATACTTCTGGCATTTTCTAATGTTTTTCTCAAATATTTCTTACAACTTAATTATAAATATAATATATCAGATAATTATTACAATAATTGGTTTTTCTGACTGATATTATCATGAGTCATACAGACTCGTTAACTCGAAATAAAAATTTTTGAGTCATATATAGTGAATGATTAATACATTATTCAGTATTTTGTTGATTAAAGTGTCCCTGCTTTTCACGATGGAGAACGTGGTGCAAGGGGCGAAAATGATCAGGAGGGAAAGGAAGCGGGCTTTCGAGCAATTCAATAACTCGCGCTTATTGGAAATGTCGCCATAAACTCTTAACTCTCTTTTATAGTCAAGCCATTACGATTTCTTCGGCAGCTGTTTACTCGTTGCCTGGCGGAAAGGAAAACTCCTGCCCCTTGACCACGAAGCCGCAGAACCCATCATTTTGCGGGATGTACCCGGAGCCGGGCTGGTAGTGGTAGAGCCAGATTTTATCCTTGACGGTTTCGGGGAGAGTACAGAGCTGATCGTAGTGGGCGTGGACGGTTGTTTTGATCGTTGTGGTTTCGCAATCGTGGAAAATCGCCGCCACTTGCCCGGCGAGCTCCGCCAGAAGCTCCGGCTGGAAGAGCGTGTCCGTGCTAATGAAAAACACCTGATCTTTTTCCGCGTTTTTTTCGACCAGCAGCCCGTAGCTGAAGCTGTTGCAGCACTCTCCGCCGACATGCGGCATCCTGACCAGCTTGAACTGGAGGCCCTCCCATGCGAAAGCATCGTCGTCTTTCAAGGGGTGGCAATCGAAGTAATCGGCGAGCTGCATGCACCGTTCGCCGAGACATTCGAGCCCTCCTTTCAGGGAATTGTTCCACAGCTTGTCCTGCAGCTGCTCTTCGCAGAACAACCTGAGACGCTTGCTCTCCGGGATGAAATAGGT
>JAHEAU010000344.1 GCA_024642625.1 Lewinellaceae bacterium | reverse complement strand
GAGGATGTCAATGGCTGCTCAACAATTCTGGAACCTATTGTGGTTACAGAACCAACGGCCATCGATCTCAGTGCAAAGACAACAGCGGTTTTGTGTGCCGGTCTTGCTCAGGGATCAGTTAATCTGACTGCCACTGGTGGAGCTGGAGGATTCACGTACAAATGGAGTAACAATGCCGTTACGGAAGACCTGATCAATGTCGTTAGTGGCACCTACAGTGTGACTGCAACGGATGTCAATGGTTGTTCAAAAACAGGCAGTTACGTGGTTAGCCCACCGACCAACCCGTTGGTCGTCACTGCTGCTACGACACCAACCACTGTCAACCAGAGCACAGGGACGATTACATTAACCGTGTCTGGTGGCGCTCCAAATTACACTTACCTCTGGAGCAACGGACCGATGACAAAAGATTTATCCAATCTGGCTGCAGGATCGTACACCGTAACCGTGACCGATACTAATGGATGTACAAAAACATTAACATCCACGATTACTGCCGCAAATGACAATTTGATCACTTTCGACAAAGTAGACTATAATGGATATAACATATCCTGCTATGAGTCATGTGATGGCACTGTAGTTGCATTTCCACCAGGCTCTGCAAAGCTTCCGGTAACCTACAAGTGGGCACAAAGTGCAGGAGGCGGAAACATGGCCCTTGCAAACAAATTATGCGCTGGAAATCATGGTATTACCATCACTGATTCAAATGGTAAAGTATTCACCGGGATGGTCGCGATCACATCACCTCCAGCCTGGACAATTGATATCATAACCGATGGACAACCACCATTTGCATCAGTCTTTGCTGATGTCAACGGAATCGGGTTACCTCCTTATGAATATGTATGGAACAACGGAGAAGAAGAGCTTTTCATTGGCGGTCTGGACGAAGGCAAATATTGTGTCACTGTCACAAATATGCGCGGATGCCAACGAACAGCATGCGTAGACATTTTTGATGTCGAGTGCCTTATGGCTCGCAATGTGGTCACACCCAACAACGATGGCAAGAATGACTTCTTTGTGATCAATTGTGTCATGGATGATCGTTATCACAATCATAACCTCCACATTTTCAATCGATGGGGCCAGTCTGTTTATGCCACCAACAATTACACCAATGATTGGCGAGGGCAAAGTCAGAACGGAACCGAACTATCTGAAGGCGCCTATTACTACGTCTTTGAATGGGTCGATAATGATGGGACCATTACGGTTGTCAAAGGGGATATCACCCTGTTGCGTTAATCCAAATTCCAAAATTCCAAGAACATGAAAAAGTTAACCTTCATACTCCTTCTTGTAACCGGCGCTGCCGGTTTACAAGCCCAGGATGAGGCGATATTCACACATACCTTCCTCAATCCCTTCCTGGTCAATCCAGGATATACGGGTATCACCGGCAGTCACCAGGTGCAGATGCACATGAATAATTCGTGGACAGGGTTTCAGAATGCTCCCCAGTCCTATGCATTGACATGGAATGGCCCTGTAGCGAACAATATGGGGTTGGGCATCGTCCTGTTTACTGAAAATGCAGCCTCTTTGACGAGGTATCGTGGTCAACTCTCCTACGGATTCAACTTCCTGGTCAAGGAAGATTTCCGGTTGGGTATTGGTTTAAGTACAGAATTCCATCAGGAACGCGTGCCTGCATCTGTTCGTGACAACCCATTATACGAAGGCTCTGATCCAATAGTGGAAGATCGTATTGATGGTGCAAAATGGTTTGATGCTTCTATGGGTGTTTCAGGAGATTATCAAAACAAGGTCTTTTTCGGCTTGTCGACAACCAATATGGTTCGCGCTCGGCTGGACGATGTGGACGATGACAGTTTTGCTGACGAAATATTCAATTACTGGATGGCCCAGTTGGGTTATCGGTTTGATCTAAAAGAATATGATGTAGTCCTGGAGCCTTCTGTTTTCTTGCGGAAAGTAAGAAATGCTCCATTCCTTGCTGACATCGCATTTCGGGCCAGCTTTATGGAGCGCAGGTTGACGGGCGGTTTATTATACCGTGCTGGTGCAGGTGGTCAGCTCGGATTGCTTGTCGGAACCCGATTCAATGCATTCAGCATTTTATATTCCTATAATGTTGGTTTCCAGCGATTCCAGCAGTACAGCAATGGATCACATGAACTAACACTGACACTGGATTTTCCAGGCAAGGCCTTAAAAGCGAAACAGGCCGCTGCCCAGGAGGCACCTCCAGCTACCGAATAAGTGCGGACTCCCACCGCCAAAGAAGTGGTTTTTGGGATGGCCCCCACTCTCTTTTGAGGGGGGGCACTTTTTCCACTCTCTTGGCACGCAGTTTGCCTAGTATATAGTAGAAAGAAACAACATACGAACAGCAACTACAGAGACGAGATCAATCCCATTCCCAGGGTAGATCCGGAGAAAACCGAGCCTCGGCTCCCGCTTAAAAAGAACACCACAAGGACGATGGTCCAGCTTGATACGCAAAGGCGAGCAGGCAGGATCCCAGCAAGCGTCTGCCCATTCCCAGAACCTAATCCCTATCCCATGAACCCACGGAATCTCCAGTCCGTTCGCGCCGCATATGGTCCGAACACAAGGACGGAATCTGTTCGCCCCGTCCTCAATTTGCGCTCCGGCCTGATGGCCTGGACACTGGGACTGATCTTGATCCTGATCTCCTCCGGATCCTTATCAGCTCAATGCGAATTGGCTTGCAAACCACCCTTCACGCCTATCGTGTTGGACATGGTTGGCAAGGCGACAATTACCCCTGAAAAGGTATTGAACAACTATCCGGACCCAAACTGTCCCGGCAATGTGACCTTGACGATCACAGATGCACTTGGGAATCTTGTCAATCCTATGGTTGACTGCGATCGAGCGGGTGACACACTCATGATCACAGCAAAACATGATCTCAGTGGAAACTCCTGCTGGACCTCCGTGGTCGTCATTGATGAGATCGCTCCAATCTTGATCTGTCCGGACAAATATGTATACTGCACTGACAGTTTGTTTGCCGATTCTGTGGGTTATCCTCAATGGATGGAAGCATGTATGGATATCACCAATTCAGATTTCTTCTATAC
>JAHEAU010000343.1 GCA_024642625.1 Lewinellaceae bacterium | reverse complement strand
AAATAGCGAAATGACGAAATTGCGAAATAACCGAACACTGAACACCGAATTCCGGCCCTTATCCCTCGAAATAGCCAAAGCTAAAATTGCAAATAGCAAAAATCAAATTCCAAATAAATTACAAACTCAAAATCAAAATGTCCAAAACAATACTATGCATTTTGCTTTTGGTTAAATGTCAATAATTTCCGATTTCCGCTTTCGAAATAACAAAATAACTCATAACCTCATATCCACCTCCTCAACTCCATAACTCCTCAACTCCATAACTCCTCAACTCCATAACCCCTCAACTCCATAACTCCTCAACTCCATAACTCATCAACTCCATAACTACTTCAACTTCTCCTTCCTCTTTTTATGCTTCAGCACTTTGGCTTCAAAATAGAAAATGATTTCCTCGGCAATATTCTTTGTTTGATCACCAACACGTTCCAATTTATGGACCATAGACATGACTAGCAGATTGTTTCTCACCTGATCGAGGTCAGCTGCTATGCTTTGTGTAAGAACATCCAGTGCACGGCTGTCCAAATCATCAAGTTGGCTATCCCGATTAAACATGGTTCGGGCAAGGCGAGTGTCTTCTTTATCAAATGCTTCTAGTGTGTCTGATAGCATTTCCCGTGCAATCGCATACATCTCAAAGATCTTGGTTCGATCGAGAATATCTTTATTGAAATCACGATCTGCCTTCAAGGTGAATTCTGCGATGCTTGCGGCGATATCACCAATCCGTTCCAGATTATTGTTGATTTTCAGAGAAGTGAGAATCAATCGGAGGTCTGTGGCGACGGGCTGGAAAAGGGCAAATATATTTTCGCAATCCTTGTCAATCTTCAGGTCAAACATGTTGACCCGTTTTTCAGTCTCGACCACCTCTCTGGCCAGGTCTCGATCAAACGTGCGAAGGGCCTCTTCGCCTTTGTTCATTTGGGAAATGACAAGGTTCCACATCTCAATGATGTTGACCTTTAATTCATTTAGTTCTGTATCAAGGTGTGTCATGTAAATTTGATTTGGAAGTCGATCGGGGGTTACCCAAAACGGCCTGAAATATAATTTTCAGTTTCCTGGATTGCAGGTGTGGTGAAGATCTTTTTTGTTGTGTCAAATTCAATGAGGTTGCCCAGATAGAAAAAGGCTGTATAATCACTAACCCGACCGGCTTGTTGCATATTGTGAGTGACAATAATAATCGTAAAATCTTTTTTCAATTCGAAGATGAGGTCTTCAATTTTACCTGTTGAGATTGGATCCAAAGCGGAAGCTGGTTCATCCATCAACAGAATGGAAGGCTCGATAGCCAGAGCACGAGCAATGCACAAACGTTGTTGTTGGCCACCTGACAATTCAAACGCAGATTTTTTCAGTTTGTCTTTGACTTCATCCCACAATGCAGCTTGCTGTAAAGATTGCTCTACTTTGGCTTCGATGAAGTCCCGATCGGTAATTCCGTTGACTCGCAATCCATAAGCGATATTTTCAAATATGCTTTTAGGAAATGGATTGGGCTTTTGAAAGACCATACCAACATTGCGGCGCAAGTGGTCTATATTCTGTTTTTTGATCTTGTAAATATTCTGGCCATCAATCAAGACTTCACCTTCTATTCGCACACCTTCGATCAGGTCATTCATTCGGTTGAACAAGCGGAGATAGGTCGATTTACCGCAACCGGATGGGCCGATCAACGCCGTCACAGTATTTGGCTCCATGGCCATCGAAACTCCTTTCAGAGCATGAAAGTCCTTATAATGAAGATGGACATCTTTTGTTTCAATCTTGCTCATTCGCGGATTAATTCATTTTTACTTTTTTGCCCAGGTAGTTTCGTAACCCTGCAGCAAAAAGATTGACAATCAAAACAATGACAATCAGGACAAGTGCTGTCCCGTAGGCCATTGGACGGGATGCCTCAATCTGGGTTCCACTCGTTGAGATGACATAGAGATGATAAGGCAATGCCATACACTGGTCAAATACACCCGAGGGTAATTTAGGCAGAAAATATGCCGCCACGGTAAAGAGGATAGGCGCTGTTTCACCAGATACCCGTCCAACTGCGAGGATCAAACCCGTGAGGATATTCGGCATTGCTATAGGAAGAACGACTTTGCGTATTGTATACCATTTTGTTCCGCCCAATGCCAGACTGGCATGACGGTACTGGTCAGGTACGGCAATTAATGCTTCTTCAGTTGTTCGAATCACAATGGGCAATGCGAGTAAGCCCAGAGTTAATGAACCAGCAAGGATTGATGTGCCAAAATTCATTTGATTGACAAAGAGGGACATGCCGAACAATCCAAAAATAATACTTGGCACACCTGCCAGGTTATCTGTCATGATGCGAATGAACCGTTTGACAGGTCCTGACTTAGCGTATTCATGAACATAAATTCCCGCCATGACACCAATCGGTACAGCAAAGAGCATACTGCCGATGACTAGATAAAATGTCCCGACAATTGCTGGAAAAATTCCACCTTTCGTCATGCCATCTCGTGGTGCAGTCGTCAGGAATTCCCAACTGATTACATCAATTCCCTGGCGGATAATAAAGAACAGAATGATGAAAAGTATGGCAACAATACTGTAACTAATCAGACGAGCTATCCAAAACATGAAACTCTGGGTCAGACGTTTCTTTCTGTCCGATTTTTCAGGGAATTTCATGGCCTTAATATTTGCGTCTGTGAGAAACTTGTTCAACGCCTAGGTTGATCAATAGAGTCATGATAAATAGTATGCATCCAAGGGCAAATAGAGCTTTGAAGTGGAGCCCACCAAAAGGTGCTTCACCTAATTCTGCGGCGATAGTTGCAGGGATTGTCCGCACAGGTTGCAGGAGCGTTGTCGGCATTAAAGCGGCGTTGCCAGTCACCATCAAAGCCGCCATGGTTTCTCCAATGGCACGACCAATTCCCAGAATAGCCGCAGCTGTAATTCCAGATGATGCATAGGGGATCACTACCTTGCGTATGGTCTGCCATCTGGATGCGCCAAGTGCCAACGAGGCCTCTTTCATGACCCTCGGCGTCGTCCGTAGAGCATCTTCAGAGACGGTAATGATTGTCGGTAATG
>JAHEAU010000106.1 GCA_024642625.1 Lewinellaceae bacterium | reverse complement strand
GGGGCTGATCCTAGCAGGTGGCAACTATGCCTGGCAGCACGGGCAGGCGGCCAGCCCGGAGAAGGAGGACGGCATCTTAACCGCCTACGAGATCAGCCAGATGAACCTGTCGAACACCGAGCTGGTGGTCCTCTCCGCCTGCGAGACGGGCCTGGGAGATATCCAGGGCAATGAAGGGGTCTATGGCCTCCAACGGGCCTTTAAGATCGCCGGAGCGAAGTACCTGATCATGTCCCTCTGGCAAGTGCCCGACCGGGAGACCATGGAATTTATGACCACCTTCTACCGCAACTGGCTGCCCTCCGGCGCCGAGGCTTTGGCGGGCAAGGAAGAGAAGATGACCATCCCCGACGCCTTCCGCAAGACCCAGCGCGAGATGCGGGATCGGTTTTTCAATCCGTATTCGTGGGCGGGATTTGTGCTGGTGGAATGAGGGGCTTCATCGTAAAATAGGTGTGTACATAGATTTCAGGGATTTGTCAGTAGAATCAACCCTATCCTCTTTTTTCAAAGATGATCAAGACAAGTAACTGGTTGAACCATTTTTTGTACTTTGAAAATATCATCGTGTCTATTTTATTCTATGAAATCCCAAGCCACCACTGTCGAGGCCTATTTCTCAGAGGTGCCAGAAAAGCGCCTGGCCGCTTTAACCCATTTGCGGGAACTATGTCAAAAGCACTTACCGGACCATGTGGAAGACATGACCTACAACATGCCCTCCTATTCGGCAAACGGACAGGTGGAAGTCGCCTACGCCTGCCAAAAACAACACATCAGCGTCTATTTTCTCGTTCATTCGGTAATGTTAGATCATGCCGATCGACTGGAAGGGATCAACCATGGGAAGGGCTGTCTCCGGTTTGGCAACCCGAATAAAATCGACTTTACCCTCATCGCTAATCTCCTCGATGCTACCCGGGATGCAGAAGAGCAGATCTGTAAATAACCCTCCTTAAAAACTGAAACCTATGGCCTGTACAGCTCCTTTTATTGCCTATATCGAAGAGCAATTGAATCCCATCGATCAGGTTCTTGTCAAGCCGATGTTCGGGGAATATGGCATTTGGGTTGCCGGAAAGTTTTTTGCCCTGATCTGTGATGACAAACTCTTCATCAAACCTACAGCGAAGGGCCGAGCCTATATTGGCGAAGTGACAGAAGCACCTCCCTATGACGGTGCGAAAAACTATTTCCTTATTGAAGAGAAACTGGAGGACAGTCACTGGCTCTGTCAGCTGGTCCGGGTGACTCTCGAAGAATTGCCGGCACCCAAACCGAAAAAACAAAAGACCTGATCATAAGCTTTGAAATCGACCTGCCACAGGCTCTTTGTGGAGTGAGAGAAAACCTGTGATCTCTGCATTCGCCATAGCCCCATGATCACTCATCCGAATCTATTCATTTGATGAGGCACCACAGATCGATCCTGCATCACCAATGAAACCAATGAATCAACTACCTCCCATAATAGACATGAAAACCATTACCTATAAAGGGAAGGTGGTTTTCGAAAAGGTGGTGTTGTCCTCCAGGTTTAAACGCTTCCCCAAATTCTTCCAGGAAGATGAAGCTTGCTTTCTGTTTCTCACCAAAGGTGCATTCCAATTTCGAACACCTACCAACCTCTTATCCTTTCGGGAAGGCGATGCTTTGCTGTCTAAATGTGGAAACTATTTCTTTGAAGAGGTCACCACCAATCCCCAAGCTCCGGAGGCAGTCATCTCTGCAGTAGGGGGATATTTCCATCCAAAGATCGTCAAGGAATTTTTCAACACGGACCTGTCCATCCAAACCTTCCAGCGCAATTTTGACACGACCAAATTGGATGTTGAACCATTGATGAGATCTTTTGTAGATAGTATTGACTATTTGCTGGATCACCCTGCGCTGGCCGACCCCGACCTGATTGCCAACAAGATGAAAGAACTGTTGATCCTGTTGAGTAAGACCGAGCAGGCCACCTCCATCAACGACTTTGTCGCCTCCCTCTTTGTCCCCTTTGAATATGACTTCAAAGAGATCATTCAAAAAAACCTCTATGCCAACCTGACGCTGGAAGAATTTGCCAGCCTCTGCAACTGTAGTGTAGCCACCTTCAAGCGAAAATTTTCCGAACATTTTAATGAAAGTCCTGCCCGATATTTTCTGAAAAAGCGGTTGGAAAAATCTGCACAAATGCTCCGTATTGATACCATGCCGATCGGGGTGATCGCTTATGAAAGTGGCTTTGATAATGTGTCCAATTTCAACAAAGCTTTCAAGAAACACTATCAGCAAACTCCCTCCGAGTTCCGTTTGAGCTAAAAGGACAATTCCTTGAGCCTCCAGGAGAAATAGAAGGGTGTTCCACTCTCCATCTTTGTGTTGTCATTTGAATTGGATCAATAAAACAACAGAAGATGAAGTCGATGAATAAAACCATCCTGATCACCGGCGCGAACAGTGGCCTGGGAAAAGAAGCAGCGCGGCAGTTGGCCGGTCTGCAAGAGACCGAACGGATCTTTCTAGGTTGTCGCAATGAGGCGAAAGCCATAGCGGCCAAAGCTGACCTGGAACGGGAGACCGGTCGATCCATTTTCGAGATCGTGCTGATGGATGTGTCCAGCGTTGAGTCGGTGCGATCAGCAGTAACCGGCATGAATCAGCCCGTTGATGCCCTGATCATGAATGCCGGAGGAATGGGCGGCAAAGCACCCGGTCAACTGACCAGCGATGGGGTCACCCAGATGTTTGCTGCCAATGTGCTCGGTCATGTGGCCTTGCTGGAGGAAATGCTGAAGGCCGGGAAGCTGAATCAAGTCGCTGTATTTGCTGGCTCAGAAGCGACCCGGGGAGTGAAGAAGATGGGTATGAAACGACCGACACTGGATACAGGTTCCGTGGAGGAACTGGCCACGGTCATTGATGGCTCTTTCTTTGGCGGAAAGCTGGATCCCATGCAAGCCTACGGCTACATCAAGTATGTAGGCACCCTGTGGATGTCGGCTATGGCCAGGAAGCATCCCCATCTGAAGTTCATTACCATGAGCCCGGGTAATACCAGTGGTACAGCAGTGATGGATGACTTGCCTTTCCTGATGCGGGGCATATTTAAAAAGATCATGATACCCTATATCATGCCCATGATGGGGATCGTCCACTCCGTAGAGAAGGGCGCCCATCGGTATGTCACTGCGATCACGGATCCGCAACTGAAAAGTGGGGTGTTTTATGGCAGTCGACCCAATGCTCTGACCGGACCGGTCATGGACCAATCCACCATCTTTCCACAGCTGAATGATCAGCGCATTCAGGACAACGCTGAAGCGGCCATCCATCAATTTGTCCGCTAGCATCAGATCCTGTCTATCTTGAAGTGACATCCAGAGCTCTGCAGAGTGTGTCTGGATGTCACCTTTCTCATTTGATAAGTGCTCATGAATACTCTACTATATTTCAGTCTTCCGCCCGCACCCAAGGAGGTCTCCACAACCAATGTCCTGTCCCGAATGATCGATGGACTAGGGTTTCGATACCGATGGGCTACTGAAGATCTGACTGAAGACAATATGTTCTTCCGTCCGGTGGAAAGCAGTATGTCTATCCAGGAAGTGATGATCCATGTGTATGATCTGGCTTACAGCACCAATCGGGTGTTTGGTGGAATAGTGACCAAGGATAATGGTCCGGAGGCCATTCGGGAACGCACCCTGCAACTATATGCCACACTCAGCCAACGGTTGAAGGACATGGACGATGAGGAATTTCACAACCTGGTGAAGACAGAGGCGCCCTATCCCTTCTGGTATTGGTTGAATGGTCCCATTGCTGATGCCCTGACCCACGTCGGTCAGATCACTTCATGGCGCAGGATGGCAGGCAACCCACAGCCTTCTGGTGTGGATGTGTTTCGGGGCATAAAATCTTAGGATCGATACCTGCAGGGAGGATGGTTTCAATACCTCCCTCTCGGAGCAGTATTTCGATGTGATCCACAAACCACCTAAATTTACGCTTTGGGACACGTTTTTAGTCTAAAACTGTGATCAAGGCAGACAATGAACCACAATACAATCGAGCTACTGGCCCCGGCCGGATCCTATGAAGCGCTGGCCGCAGCCATCCATGCCGGATGCAATTCTGTGTACTTCGGCGTGGAGCAACTGAATATGCGGGCCCGGTCCTCCATCAACTTCACCCTGGAGGATTTGAAAGAGATCAGTCGGCGATGCCAGGAACAACAGGTGAGGACCTACCTCACCCTGAATACGGTGCTCTACGACCATGATATCCGCCTGATGAAGACCATAGTGGATCAGGCCAAAGAAAGCGGGATCACGGCCATTATCGCCTCCGATCACGCGGCGATGCAATACTGCAAATCGATCGGCATGCTATTGCATATATCGACGCAGTGCAACGTCACCAATGTCGAGACGGTGGAGTTTTATGCGGCCTATGCGGATGTGATGGTGTTGTCGCGCGAGCTGAGCCTTCGCCAGGTGGGAGAGATCTCCAGAGAAATTGAACGCCAGCAGATCAAAGGGCCAGGTGGCGAGCTGGTTCGTCTGGAGGTGTTTGCCCATGGCGCCCTGTGTATGGCCGTCTCCGGCAAGTGTTATCTGAGTCTTCATTCCAATCATTCCTCCGCCAACAGGGGGGCCTGCATTCAGAATTGTCGCAAGGAATATATTGTCACCAGCAAGGAGGACGGAGTTGAATTCGAGATCGACAATGAATACATCATGAGTGCGAAGGACCTCTGTACCATCGGCTTTCTGGACAAAGTTCTGGAGGCGGGTGTTTCCGTCCTGAAAATTGAAGGTCGGGGCCGGTCTGCGGACTATGTCGATACCGTTGTGGGTTGTTATCGAGAGGCCATCGATGCCATTCAGGCAGGTACATACTCCCGGGAGAAGGTGGATCGATGGACAGAACAACTCTCGACGGTCTACAACCGTGGATTCTGGGACGGCTACTACCTCGGCCGGAGAATGGGCGAATGGAACGACTCTTACGGATCCAAGGCTACGGAGAAAAAGCTGTACCTCGGCCGAGGAGTGAAGTATTTCAACAAGATCAAGGTAGGCGAATTCAGGATGGAATCTCATGCATTGAAAAAGGGAGATCGCGTCCTGCTGACCAGCCCACACATCGGGGTGATCAAAACAGAAGTGGAGGAAATCCATATGGATGGTGGCCCGGTGGAAGCTGTCGAAAAGGGAGACATCTTCTCGATCAAAGTGGAGGAGAAGGTCGGACCATCTACCAAACTGTACAAGATCGTCAGCGCCTGATGGTTCGTATCCTCTATCAAAGAGCAAAATGTATCGGCTGCAATGGCTGTGTAGAAGCGGCCCCGGATCGGTGGCGTGTATCGAAGCAGGACGGGCGGTGCAATTTGATCGAGGGTAAAGCGAAAAAAGGGATCTACCATGCCTTGGTGAGCGATGATGAATATGAACAAAATGAGAGGGCTGCCATCAACTGCCCTGCCCGAATTATCAAGGTAGAACGGATCGGGTAAGAAGTTGCAAAACCACATCCAAGAGGAAAGCAGTCCTCTTTTCTGTAATTTGCCGAGACCAGATCAGAAATTCTCCTTGAAGATATGAGCCACGAGAAACTGAAATACCCCATTGGTCGGTTTCGGCAGCATGATCCGATCACCATACAGACCCGGATTGTTGCTATTGCCGACATTACAGCGTTTCCCGATCGCCTGCGGAGCGCAGTTGACGGGATGTCGGACAGCCAATTGGATACCCCCTACCGCCCGGAAGGATGGACCGTCCGGCAGGTGGTTCACCATTGTGCAGACAGCCACATGAATGCGATGATCCGGATCAAACTGGCGCTGACGGAAGATAACCCGACCATCAAGCCCTATGAGGAGGCCCGATGGGCGCTTTTGCCGGATGCCAGTAGTATGCCGATCGATTCTGCCCTCACATTACTGGATGGTCTGCATATGCGTTGGAGCTTCCTTTTGAACAGGTTGACATCAACGGATTTGCAGAAGACCTTTCTTCACCCTGAAGGAAACCACACGGTGACAGTGGATGAGGCCATCTGTCAGTATGCCTGGCACTGCAACCATCATCTGGCACATATTACCACCCTCAAGGAGCGAGAGGGTTGGGATTGAGGAACTGAAAGAGATCATCCAGGAATTGAACAGATGACTGCACTTTATGACCAAATTGGAAAGGCTTATGATCGGACTCGAAGTGCTGATCCGTTTCTGGTCGAACGCATGGGGGACCTCCTCGGTATTCAGACGAATGGGCACTATCTGGATATTGGTTGTGGAACAGGGAATTATACGGCAGCTCTGGCTCAAAAAGGCGGACACTGGATCGGAATGGATCCCTCTGAAGAAATGCTGAGCAAGGCCCGACAGCGTGATCAACATATCCGCTGGCAGTCCGGTCTTGCTGAGAATACCGGCCTTGGAGATCTTTTCTTTGATGGGGTGTTGGCTAGCCTGACCATCCATCACTGGCCGGATCTGACCCGGGCATTTTCAGAATTAACCAGAATACTCAAACCGGAAGGCAGGTTGGTGTTATTCACGTCTACCCCGGAGCAGATGAGAGGCTATTGGTTAAGACACTATTTTCCACAAATGATGGCCGATTCAATTGAACGGATGCCATCTATTGATTTCGTGGAAACGGCCCTCCATAAAGCAGGAATGACAATAGAGATGGTAATGCGTTATGAAGTCCATCCGGAGTTGCAAGATCATTTTCTCTATAGCGGAAAGCACCTTCCGGATCTATACTTCGATCCAGAAATACGAGCAGGCATTTCTTCCTTTTCTATATTGGCACATCAAGGTGAGGTTGAGAATGGTCTCAACGACCTAGAATCGGATCTGAAAAGTGGTCGTATTTGGGATATCATTTCATCCTTTGCTCATGACCTTGGAGATTATTTATTTGTCCAGGCAAAACCTAATCAAGTATGACGCCTATAGCCTTTGCTCGACAACAATATGAAGAGATAAAAAGTGCCCGGAAAGTATTATTGGATTATTGTGAGACTCTATCTCCTGCCGATTTTATTTGTCAGGGTCCCGGATTTGGTAAGGGAGGAAGTGTACGTCATTTATTGGTCCATAATATCCATTGTTATGAACACTGGATTATCCGTCAGGCCTTACAATTGGATCGCCCTTTTACAGTAGCCGATACTTTACATACTATACCGGAGTGTCGGATTGTCTACCAGGAAATTAATGAATTGATGGATCAATTTCTTGACAAAGTCGAACAAAATTCGGATGACCTTTTTTCGGTGACCATCCATGATGAACAGCAGCAAGTAGATGGGTTAAAACTCTTTACCCATACCATCACACATGAATTCCACCACAAGGGCCAAATTCTGACCCTCAGTCGGATGCTGGGTTATACGCCTGTGGATACGGACGTCATGCGTTAGGATTATAATGGAACGAAAGAAATATTTTCATTCAACTCATCTATATTATTATGCTACCCTTAGTCATCCGAAAGGCCATCAAAACAGATGATAAAAACCTCCTTGAATTGACCGAAACATTAGGCTATCCAGTTCATACAGAAACCTTCACAAAGTGCCTAAATAATATTCTGAATCATTCCGAACATATATTGCTGGTAGCAGAGAATCAGAAAACGATAATCGGCTATATTCATGGCCAAATAACAGTCCGACTAACGGCAAAACCGTGGATGGAAATTTGTGGGCTTGTGGTTGCAGACAACTGGCGCCGCAAGGGAGTTGCCACTCAAATGATCCGATATTTAATTGAATTTACAGGACCGGATCAACGGATTCGTGTTCGGACAAATTCTCAACGCAGCGAGGCAAAAGCTATGTATGTACAAATGGGCTTCAAGCCTGTAAAAACCCAGCACATTCTGGACTACCGGGATTAAGATTTGTGGACAATAAATAGTCTTAGCATGAACGTTGAAAAAATAATTCAAGAGATCTACCTGCAAATAATAGAGATAGAAGATGAGGGGCAAGTTGCATCATACATTCCTGAATTAGCAAATGTTGATGCAACGAAATTTGGGGTTCACATTTCTACAATTGACCACCTCCATTTCGGTATTGGTCATTGTTACGATAAATTTTCAATTCAAAGTATTGCAAAAGTACTTTCACTCAGCCTGGCCTATAAAATTTTAGGTGAAAAAATATGGGAAAGGCTTGGTGTCGAACCCTCTGGAACGGGGTTTAATTCGCTTGTTCAACTTGAAGCAGATAATGGCATCCCCCGAAATCCATTTATCAATGCTGGAGCAATCGTCATTTCAGATATTCTTCTGAGCAATTTAGAAAACCCCAAAGAAGATTTTTTGGCCTTTGTTAGAAACCTGTCTGACAACTCAGAAATAAACTACTCAGATAAAATTGCTACATCCGAAAAAATCGTAGGATATCGAAATGCAGCCTTATGTCATTTCATTAAATCCTTTGGAAATATTCAAAACGAACCTGCCGATGTACTTAATTTCTATTTTGACCTTTGTTCTCTTGAGATGAATTGTCAAGAATTGTCAGAACTGTTTTTATATTTAGCAAATCATGGTTCGAACGTGGTGGATAATCATTCAATTCTCACAAAAAGTCAATCCAAGCGAATGAATGCGCTGATGCAAACCTGTGGATTTTATGATGAATCTGGTGAATTTGCTTTTAAAGTTGGACTTCCTGGAAAGAGCGGCGTTGGAGGGGGTATTATTGCAATACATCCAAATCAATATGCGATTGCTGTTTGGAGTCCGAAATTGAATAAAAAAGGAAATTCATACAAGGGCATGCGGTTTTTAGAAGAGTTTACAACAAAGACGCAATTGTCAATTTTTTGAATAGTGGTTTGTTTGAATAACGGATTAAAATTGCTAAGAATAATTGTCAAAATTTTGTTGTTCGGGATTAATTGAAGGACTATCTGATGCAACTGGAAGAGATGAATAATCACTTCCACCGAAGATATTCCTGGATGTCAATCAATTAAGATTAGAAATATGGATGTTTTTCGAATTGCACTGGTTGATAGTTTCGGAAACGAGGAGCATCGAATATAATAGATCAATTAAACTTAGAGCAACCTGTGTTGTTTATCTTTGTTTTGAAAGTATAATATGCCACTTATAGTTCCAGCCAAACCAAAGATTGTCTTCGTACCAAAGGAACTAACCCTGCCGGAAGAAGAGCGGCAGACAATTGTTTATTGCACTTTGACAGAATCCATTGCAGATGGATTTATGCTGATCCGTATTTGGCCGACGACTTTTCTGATCCAATCAGATGGAACACGGAAGAAGATGTTGTGGTTTGAGCAGATCGCACCTTACCCACATTGGTGGCCTGTCCTGGTGCCTCACACGTTCACATTAATCTTTGAGGGACTCGACAGGAATTGTACTGTTTTTGATCTTGTGGAGGAAATACCACAGGAAGGGGGTTTTGAAGTCAAAGGGATCAGGCGGAATGAGCAGGATGTGTATCGGGTGGAGATATAATGTTTAATACACTGAAAATTCGAGCTGGATTTTTACTCACGGAAGTACATTATAAAGTGTATCGACAGAATTAAAGGGTTCTCTGTGGTTTCAACTTTTTGAATGAATCAATTTGATTCGGAGTGATGTCATTCATGATACTTGAATAAGAAAGCCCTTCCAGTTGAGAATCAACCGGAAGGGCTTTCTTAACTTGAACAGAAGCGATCGAATTAGTTCCGGTTACGGGATTGCTTTTGCTGTCTCTGGTTACTGGCAGGTGCGGTGGTTGCTTTGGATTTAAATGTCCAATGTGCCATTACACCTTTTTCTATTTCTGCAGCATCCTGATTACTGGTGCTGACTTTCTTCATCATGATTTTATTCGTGCTGGTATTTGCAGCGAGAACATAATCAGGGTGATTTCTTGGGGTTATTTTATACCCGATGATTTCTCCATTGACACCAAGTGCCGTAGGAGTTACACACCATAGAGTACACACGTCAGGATTGCGTGAATTCTCTTTAGGCGCATGAGCTTGCTTTCTGATAGTCAGTCCGGTTGAAGGCGCGTAACACAAGGATGCAGTTGGATCGTTATTTGGCTGGATGGTATAACTATCGTTAGACTCTGGGTCGTTATTTGTTACAGACCAAGTGTTTGGATTGGCACATTGTTGATTACCATTATCATCGCACAAATCCAATGGATTCTCTGAAGAAGTCCCTTCATTGCCATGAAAAATCAATGTGTTCGTTCCACAAGATATTTGAATGTCATCATTACCACGAAATGGACGGAATGCGGCAAGGCCTGGCATTTTGGAAATATCTTCGGCTTTGACAGCATTATTTCCACCGGTTACTTTCAAGTTGTTACCAGCTTTTCCTCCTTGTTTGACATAGAATGCATTGCTGCCAACAACGGTAACAATGCAATTACCGCAATCTTTGCAATTGCTCAATACAGAATTGACAGAAGCGGATGTATTGGTCGTGATAAGGCAAACATTGCCTGTATTGGCCGTTTGTGCATTGATCTGATTAATCTGAATGGCAAAGATCATCAGTGAAGCCGCCAATAGGCCCAAAATGGATTGAATAGGCTTTTTGCTAAAGGTTTTCATTGTGAATGGGTTAGATGGTGAATATAAGTTATCAGTCGATAAGGTTTGCTTTTTAGGCTAGAAACAGCAAACAATGGGAATCCATTCACCATTGTTTAAGCTTAAAATTAGCCAGACAAAGTCGACAGAAAGACCAATATGCTATGAGAAAGTTACAATTCATTTGCCACTTTGAAAGATAACGGTATAGATCAACTACGGAAAACATCAAAAATTAAAGGGAACAAATCTTGATCAAAGGCTCATTATAGTCTGTTTTATGGGCAAAACCGATTTACAGTTTTTTTCAATGAATCGAAAAATTCAACTGTAATAACTCAAATGTTGACCGGATCGCTTTTGTCGAGATGAGGCGCAATCGTTCAAAGAAAAAGGCCCTTGCCAAGGGACAAGGGCCTTTTGAATGATTACATAAACAGAAAGAGGCGGGTTTACTTCCGTACTGCCTTTTGAATCACTTTATCATTCTGGTTGACTGGACCTTTTGATTTTCTAGGGGTAAAGGTCCAGTTGGTCAGGACATTCTTGTCCGGCTCGCCGGCTTCATCCGCCTTGGCGTTGACCTTGTCCACACGGACCTGATTGGAGCGGGTATCCACGGCCAGGACATACTCCGGATGCTTCGCCGGAAAGATCTTGTAGCCTTTGATCTCTCCGTCCTCACCAAGCTCACTTGGGACGATGGACCACTGGATGCACTCGTCTGTATTGGACGGATTGCGATGCACGGAAATACCACCATCCGGACCATTAAAGCACAGGTAGGCCTTCTTGTCATTGGAGGGCTGGATCTGGTAGGCATCGTTGGATGCTTTCTCATCTTTCGTCACCACCCAGGTGTTGGGGCTTTTGCACTGCTGCTTGCCGTTGTCCTGGCAAAGGTCTAATGGATTTTCTGAAGCCGTACCTTCATTGCCATGGAAGATCAGAGTATGAGCGCCGACTGAGATCTGGACATCATCATTTCCCCGAAAGGG
>JAHEAU010000342.1 GCA_024642625.1 Lewinellaceae bacterium | reverse complement strand
TATTAGCTAAAAAAGAAAACAAATAATATGGAACCGACTGCTCAACTTGTTCCACTGAATTACTACCTGCTCCTCAGCACATTTTTATTCTGTCTGGGCGTGATGGGCGTACTCATCCGTCGAAATGCTATTATCATTCTGATGTGCATAGAGCTCATGCTCAACTCCGTCAATATGTTGCTGGTGGCCTTTTCTTCTTATTCGGGAAACAGCGATGGGCAGGTATTTGTCTTTTTCATCATGGTCGTAGCTGCAGCAGAAGTCGCTGTAGGACTCGCATTGCTCGTTAGTATTTACAGAAACTTAGGCAGTACAGATATTGATCTATTAAACAAACTGAAGTGGTAACACTTTGCATGTGATACACTTTTTTGTAAAGCATAAATAACCAACAGTGACCGAAACAATAACCAATAATTCAACATTGACTTTCCTGGGCCTGATGATCCCATTGCTCCCGTTACTGGGATTTCTGGTGAACGGTCTGTTAGGGAAGTTTCTTCCAAAAGGAAGTGCCGGGTGGATTGGCAGCATCTCTGTGCTTGCCTCTTTTGTATGTGTGTTTCTGATGTTTAACACCCTGGAGTCCAATCAGGCCGTTAGAATTGATGTTTTTAACTGGATTGCCCTGGGGGATTTCAGTATTTCTTTTGGATTCTGGATCGATGCATTGACGATGATCATGTTGATGGTGGTCACAGGGGTAGGTTTTCTGATCCACCTCTACTCTATTGGCTACATGCACGATGATGAAGGATTTACCAGGTTCTTCACGTATCTCAACCTGTTCATCTTTTTTATGCTCCTGTTGGTCATGGGAAGCAATTACCTGATGATGTTTATTGGCTGGGAAGGTGTTGGATTATGCTCCTATCTGTTGATTGGATTCTGGTATAAAAACGAACCATTCAATGATGCGGCACAGAAGGCTTTTGTGATGAATCGCATTGGTGACCTGGGCTTCCTGATTGGCATGTTCTTTATTCTCTTTCATTTTGGGACACTGGATATTCAGGCTGTGCAACAAGCCGCTCCTGAATTAGCTTCCAAAGGAGGACTCCTGATGATCATCACCTTATTATTGTTTATTGGTGCAACAGGTAAATCGGCGCAACTTCCACTTTACACCTGGCTGCCTGATGCAATGGCAGGACCTACGCCGGTTTCAGCCCTGATTCACGCAGCAACGATGGTCACCGCAGGTATCTATATGATCGTCAGGTCAAATGTTTTGTTTGCCCTTGCACCTGACACGCTTACCATTGTGTTATGGGTCGGTGTCCTGACTTCACTATTTGCAGCCATTATTGGTCTGAAACAAAATGATATTAAAAAGGTGCTTGCCTATTCCACCGTTTCCCAACTAGGGTTGATGTTTGTGGCGCTTGGATTAGGTGCATTCAGTAGTGGAATTTTTCATTTAGTCACCCATGCTTTTTTCAAAGCGCTACTCTTCCTTGGAGCAGGCAGTGTCATTCACGCGTTACATGGCGAACAGGATATTCGAAAAATGGGTGGATTACGAAAACTCATCCCCATCACCTACATCACTTTTATTCTGGCCTCTTTAGCGATCTCCGGATTTCCACTTTTATCAGGATTCTTTTCAAAGGATGAGATTCTGGCACATGCCTTTGAACAAGACAAATTGGTATGGGTCGTGATGGTAGTGAGCTCTTTTCTCACGGCCATTTATATGTTCAGGTTAGTGTTCCTGACCTTCTTTAACGACTTCCGAGGAAGTGAGAGTACCTACAAGAAAATTCATGAATCACCCTGGGTGATGACCTTTCCGTTGATTATCCTTTGTGTCCTGGCGGTGTTAGGGGGATTGATGGGATTGCCTGCCGTCTTCCATGCTTCTCATTGGCTGAATGGATACTTGTCCACAGTCACTGGTCCATCTGCTGAATTTATACATCACGGACATGGCATCAGCCATAGTCTTGAAATTGGACTGATGTGTTTTGCCGGACTGGCGGCCATCGTGGCTATCTATTGGATGTATCGCAAATACGTTATACAAAAGGCCATACCTGAATCCGAAGAAAGCCAACAGGGGTTTGTTAAGGCGATGGCCAACAAATTTTATGTAGATGAATTCTTTGAAAATGCTATTGTCAAACCGACTTTCAGATTATCGGAATGGTTTGGTCAGGTGTTCGATAAGAAGGTCATTGATCAAATTGTGAACTGGACAGCGTCGTCTATGTCCGCCGGAGGACAGACACTGCGGTTGTTTCAGGGAGGAAATACCGGCACCTACGTTCTGGCGATGGTCGTTGGTATTGTTGTACTATTTATAATTCGACTGCTGATCTGATGATGACGATACTTCTTTTATTCTTCCCGTTAGTAGCCGCGCTGGTCGTATTGCTTGGCGGATCAAAGCTTGCTTCAAAAATTGCACTTGGTCTGGCAGTCACTGAATTGGCACTGACAGGATACGCTATTCAATTATTCCAATCCAACGGCGCAGATGCGTTTTACGTTTTTCAGGATTGGATCAATTCCCCTAAAGTCAGCTTTCACCTTGGGCTGGATGGGTTGAGTCTGATCATGGTGATCCTGACCAATCTTCTGGTGCCTTTGATCATTCTGTCTGGATTTAACAGGGATATTCCAAATGCCAAAGGATATTTTTCGCTGATCCTCCTGATGCAATTCGCCCTCGTAGGAGTCTTCATGGCCATGGATGGTTTGTTGTACTATATTTTCTGGGAACTGGCGCTCATACCGATATACTTTATTGCATTACGCTGGGGAGGGCACAACCGTGTAGCGATCACCTTAAAATTCTTCATTTACACGCTGGCCGGAAGTTTGCTGATGCTCTTTGGTTTCATCATGCTCTACTGGTATAACCCTGAACAATCCTTCGATATCAGATCATTGTATGCTATGGTGATTTCCAAAGAAAACCAAAGCTGGTTGTTTTGGATGTTCTTCCTTGCTTTTGCCATTAAAATACCTATTGTACCATTTCATACCTGGCAGGCTGATACGTATCGTGAATCCCCTACACAGGGTACGATGCTGCTCTCCGGGATCATGTTGAAAATGGGAACCTATAGTTTGATCCGATGGCTGCTCCCTGTGCTTCCGCTGGGTGTGGCAC
>JAHEAU010000341.1 GCA_024642625.1 Lewinellaceae bacterium | reverse complement strand
TAACCTCCTATATGAAGGTTCTCCAGCTTTGTAAAAAATTCCCCTACCCCTTAAAGGACGGTGAATCTATTGCTGTGACATATATGAGTCGTGCCATGCGTGATCTCGGTTGTGAAATCACCTTATTAAGTATGAATACTGTCAAACATTATTTTGACACGAACCATTTGCCGGACAGCTTTGACCACTATAAGGATATCTTTTACACAGAAATAGACAATCGGATCAAGCCGCTGGATGCCTTTATTCATTTATTTCGTGAAGGGTCCTATAATATCAACCGTTTCGTATGCCCGGCTTTTACTAAGATGCTCATCCATATCCTCGAAGAGGAATCATTTGATGTCATCCAATTGGAAACACTCTATCTCGCTCCTTATATCCCAGTAATTCGCAAACATTCCAAGGCATTGATAGCCTTGAGAGCGCATAATGTAGAGCATGAAATATGGTCAAGAATGGCACAGAACACACCTCGTGGCCTCAAGCGATGGTATCTGGGTCATCTCGCACACAAGTTAGAGGCTTATGAAAAAAGTCAGCTCAACCAGGTTGATCTGATTGTGACGATGACTCACCGTGATCTGGATTTATTTCGAACCATGGGTTTCAGTGGTCAAGGTATGATTGCACCGATTGGCATTGATCTGGAAGATTATTTGCAGGCGCCGAACCAGGTTCAACTATCGGAGTCTATCGGCTTTATTGGATCGCTTGATTGGATGCCGAATTTAGAAGGATTGAACTGGTTTCTGGAACATGTTTGGCCAAAGGTGTTGGCCATGCATCCACGGGCTAAATTGCGAATAGCTGGTCGGAATACACCAGAAAATTTGAAAAAATCTGTCCCTCAAGGCGTTGAAATCCTTGGCGAAGTCCGGAGTGCCATTCGATTCATGAATGAACAACAAATTCTGATAGTCCCCCTACTTTCAGGAAGTGGCATGCGAGTAAAAATACTAGAGGGCCTTTTACTTGGAAAAACGGTTATCACGACTTCTATTGGTATGGAAGGTATTGATGCGCGTCAAGGGGAAGAAATCTTGTTGGCTGACTCGGCAGAAGATTTTGCCCGGGGTATTTCCCTTTGTTTGAAAGATCCAGAGTTTTGTCAGCGTATAGGGCGACAGGCTGCTATGCTTGCTGTTGAGCATTTTGATCATAGAAAAATTGCATTGCGTGTTTTACAGAAATACGCACAAACTCGAGTCGGAGTCCATCCAGAATGATCCCATTCGGTATTTTTGCGGTGAGGATGAAAGTACTAGTAATCGCCCCCCGCTTCCCCTACCCTTTGGAAAAAGGGGATAAATTGAGGTTGTACCAACAACTGAAGCAATTATCTAGTCTACACGAGATTCACCTTTTTGCGATTTCCCATCATGTTCCTCGCACAGAAGATCTGGCAGTTTTATCGACGTTTTGTACCTCGATTACAATCCATCATATATCGCGGGCGCGAACCATTTGGAATATGTTCCGGGGATTCCTTCTCGGACTTCCCTTATCTGTCGCTTATTTCACTGATACGGATGCCATCCATTCAGTTCAGAAAATGGCGAAAGTTGTCCAGCCAGACCTGGTCTATGGTCAGCTCATACGGATGGGTGAATACCTTAAACAGCTACCCGGTCGGAAGGTCGTCGACCTGATGGATGCCTTTTCAGTCATCATGGAACAGCGAGCGCGTCGTTCGTCTTTTTTATTGCGTCCATTCTTACTTTTGGAAGCAAATCGGCTGGCTAGATATGAGCATACTGCACCGAATTGGTCAGAGCAACAAACATTTATCAGCTTGCGTGATCGGTTATTGATTGACCCCCATCTTAAATGGGACGCTCAGATTATCCCAAATGGTATTGATACTTCCTTTTTTCAGGCGCCAAGCTCAGTGAAGCAGCAAGCGACAGATCTGACATTTATTGGCAATTTGGGGTATTACCCCAATCGTGTAGCAGCTCTTTTTCTTGTGAAAAAAATTATGCCATTGATCTGGCGTATCCGACCGAATGCTACTCTGCTCTTGGCTGGAGCTCGTCCGACAAAAGATGTCGTTGCCTTGGCGGAATACAGGATTCGCATCATCCCCTGGTTGGATGACATACGTGATGGATATATCAAAGGGTCCTTATTTATTGCTCCCATTCAGCTAGGCGCAGGGCTTCAAAACAAAATACTTGAAGCAATGGCTATGGAACTACCTGTCATTACGACAAGTCATGTCAACCAGGCCATAGATGCTCTTCCTGGAAAGGAACTAATGATTGCAGACGATGCAGAAGAATTTGCAAAACATGCACTGGATTTACTGGATTCTCCAGAAAGAGCCAACCAATTGGTAAATTCTGCCCTTACCTTTGTTCGATCCAACTATTCCTGGGAAACAAGTGTTAACCATCTCAATGAATATGTCTTCAACTCCCCTCTCTACTTCGCCGATGCAACATGATTCACCATTGACGTTGAGCTCGATCGATGAAGCACTTCAAGCAATTCGCCAAGGCGAAATCATTATTGTTGTCGATGACGAAGACAGAGAAAATGAAGGTGACTTTATTTGTGCGGCTGAAATGGTCACACCTGAATTGATCAATTTCATGGCTACACATGGTCGGGGTTTGATTTGCACACCTTTGGATGAGTTACGAGCTGATCATCTGGATCTTCCTTTGATGGTCAGTCAGAATACCGCTCTTCATGAAACGGCATTTACAGTTTCCATCGATTTGATCGGACGAGGATGTACGACAGGCATTTCTGCTTATGACCGGGCAACAGGAATTCGTGCTATAGTTGATCCCGTAATTAAAGCAGCTGATTTTGCCAGACCTGGTCATATTTTCCCTCTGCGAGCAAAAACAGGAGGTGTTTTGCGTCGGACGGGTCACACAGAAGCGGCTATTGATTTGGCTCGTTTGGCCGGATTTTCGCCTGTAGGTGTTTTGGTTGAAATCCTTAATGAAGACGGCAGTATGGCCCGTCTCCCTGAACTGTGCAACATTGCAGATCGCTTTGGTCTGAAAATTATATCAATAGCTGATCTTGTTGCGTATCGCCTACAACGAGAACGGTTGATTCAACCTGTTTATCAAGCAAGTCTCCCCTCGCCTATTGGTGATTTACATTTTACT
>JAHEAU010000105.1 GCA_024642625.1 Lewinellaceae bacterium | reverse complement strand
GATTTCTGGTACAGTTACACCGACAATCACAGGATCTGCCAATTTGTGTGGCGGATCAATCACAAATACCTGGTCATTTACAGATGCTTGCAATCGGACAAAAACACATGTCCAGACCTTGACTGTGACACCTGTTCCTGAGGCGGATTGGGTGAATGCACCACCTGCATCAATCACAGTAGATTGTTACAACATTCCGACATCTGCACCAAATTTGCAATTCACCAACGGATTGACAGGTGCCTGCCTGATCTCTGGGAATGCGACTCCGACAATGACTGGTTCGGCCAATGAATGTGGAGGGACAATCACGTTTACATGGTCATTTACGGATGCATGCAACCGGGCAAAAACACATGTCCAGACAGTTACAGTAACGCCTACTCCTCCGGCAGCTTTTGTGAATCCACCAGCAAGTATTGTTGTTGATTGTTACAATATTCCATCCGGTCCACCAGCCCTTCAATATACGAATGGTGAAACTGGTAATTGCGGTATCACAGGGACTGTGGCTGGTACACAAACCGGGTCTGCCAACTTATGCGGCGGTGTTATCCAATATGCCTGGACCTTTACCGATCAGTGTGGTCGAAATATCCAGCATTTCCAGACCATCACCGTAACACCTACGCCTGCCGCCCAATTTATTAATCCGCCACCTTCATTTCTGGTGGTTGATTGCGATCAAGTTCCAGCAGGCGCCCCCGATTTGCAATACACAAATGGCGAGACTGGATCTTGTGCGATCCAGGGAACGGTTGCAGCAGTCATAACCGGTTCAGCAGGACTTTGTGGAGGAACAATAACATACACATGGACTTTTACGGATCAGTGTGGGCGGATCATTCAGCATGTTCAGACATTGGTTGTGGATCCGGCACCAGAAGGTGACTTCCAGAATCCACCAGGCAATATCACAGTGGATTGCGCCAATATTCCTGGTCCCGCTACAGCATTGACGTTTACCAATGGCCTTGGTGGTACTTGTGGAATATTCAGTTCCGTACCTCCTGTAGCGCAGGGTGGTCCTGATCCTTGCGGCAGCCAGTATTCCTACACCTGGACATTTACAGATGGTTGTGGACGTACGAAAACACACACTCAGTTTATAACGGTGACACCAACGCCCCAGGCTCAATTCACCAATCCACCATTTGATATTACGGTGAGTTGTGATCAGGTAACTGCGAATTTGCCTTCACTCCAATACACCAACAACCAGAATGGCAATTGTGCGATTACCGGAAACATTCAGGGCCAGCAGACAGGCGTCTATGACTATTGCGGCGGCACCCTGTTTAATACCTGGACATTCACGGATAATTGCAACCGTACAATTACGCATACACAAACTGTCACGGTCTTGCCAGCGCCTCCGGCAACGTTCACATCGTTACCCGCTGATATCACTGTGAACTGTGATAATATTCCTGGACCGACCCAAGCAATTAATTATTCAAATGGTCAGAACGGTTCATGTAGTATTCAGGGCAGCATCTTGCCTTCCGAATCCGGCACCTGGGATGCTTGTGGTGGTTACAAAGAATTTGAATGGTTCTTCGAGGATAATTGTGGGAGGTCTATTCAACATACCCAAACAGTAACCATTCTCAAAGGACCAGATCCAGTATTCATTGCGCCTCCTGCAGACGAGACAATTTCTTGTGGAGAAGCCGAACAGCTCGATCCCTCAATAACAATTTCCTATTCAAACTATGGCATAGGGGATTGCGAAAATCAAGGAACTGTAGAAGCGTTCGCGGATGCGACGTATAATGAATGTGGGGGGACCATCATTTATACTTGGGAATTGGATGCTTGCGGAAAAATAATTACGCATACGCAAGTATTCACCGTTGAGCCTGTTGCTGATCCGGTTTTTGTCGCTGGTCCTCCAGATGTGACACTCCAATGTGGAGAACCACTTCCACCTCTTGATGAACTGTATTATTTCAACAACCAGTTTGGAATCTGCGAAATTGAAGGATTTGTTCAGCCGGTGGTTACGGAAATTGATCATGTCTGGACGATCACATGGGAATTCACCAACCCTTGTACCGGAAATGTCATTCAGGAAAAGCAGACCATTCTTGAAAAGCCGGATCCCTCGATGCAGGTCAACCCGGATACGGTCAGGATCTGCCTGGGCGAAAGTTTCAATCTCGCCACACTCCAGGTGATCGATTTGAATAATGCCAAACCGAGTATTACCTATCATTCGGGCACTCCGGCTACACCGGCTAATGAACTGTCGAGTTCGACCGTGTCACCAATAGTCACGACCAAGTATTACATCAAGGGTACAACGATATATGGTTGCTTTGGTGAAGTACCATTTACGTTGATTGTCGATCAACCAGTAACAGCTGGTGGAGATGGCAGTGGCAACCTGTGTAATGGAGCAGGTAATGTGAACCTGTTTACCTACATCAATGGAACGTATACTCCTGGAGGCACCTGGATTGATCCAAATAATTCGGGCATCGATATTTTCCCTCCGACAGATGTCAGTTTTGCCGGCGCACCTGCCGGCGTCTATACATTCAAGTATATTGTACCGAGTAATGGCGCTTGCGTGGGTGATACATCCACGATTGTGCTGACTCATATTGCTCCAATCAATATTCTCATTGATAGCCTGGTTTGCGAATCCAGTCAGGATTTTTACAACGTCTATTTTACACTCAATACATTTGTGCCGTCAATCTCAATTGGCACGTTGGCCAATCTGGGCAATGGGAAATATTCCGTTAGCGCCATTCCGGTTGACTCGTCACTGACCATCACAGGCACAGATCCGGGCAGTGGCTGTTTGGCTGTAGTGATCATTGATCCGCCAAATTGCAACTGTCCACCCGTCCCGAATCCGGTCAACCTCGATGATCCATCAATTTGTCAGGGAGATCCAATACCGACATTGAATGTCACAGTTGGACCTGGTGATATCGCCAATTGGTATTCAGCACCGAATGGAGGCACGTTGCTACAGGCAAATAGTTTGTCGTACACGCCGGGAGTTTCCAATCCGGGAGTATATATCTACTATGTCGAAGCGGTGAACGCCATGTTCCCGAATTGCAAGAGTACTCAGCGTACTCCGGTCGAATTGACTATCCTGCAAAAACCGGTAGTTCAGAATGGCATACTAAAATCATGTGATGCCAATAATGATGGCCTGGCAACATTTACACTGAGCAGTGCTAATACGCAGGTCAATGGCAATCCGAATAATGCATTCGTTTATTACTTGACAGCAGCCGACGCCCAGAATGGTGTCAATGCCTTACCGAATAATTATACGAATACAATTCCATATTCGCAGACCATTTATGTGGTTGTCACGAACCAGGCCGGATGTAAATCGCAGGCACAGGTCAATCTGATCGTCTTCCCGACGATCCAGTTGACAGCCAATGTGACTGGCGTAACTTGTCTTGGAGATAATAACGGCAGTGTGACGCTCAGTTCAACAGGGGGCACCGGCACAGTGTCCTATAGCCTGATGAACAGCAACTATACTGTTCAGACGACTTACAACAATCTCGCAGCTGGAGCATATACAGCTTGGGCAAAGGATACCTTTAATTGCGTGGTCTCACAGCCATTTACAGTTCCTGTAGGCCTCGAGTTGGTGATCGACGCGTTCACAGTCGTGTGCAACAACAATAACACACCGAGTGATGCGACCGATGATTACTATACGATCACATTTACGCTGTCAAATAATCAGGCCAATGCCGGAAACTTCTCTGTGACCGGTCCTGGTGTGAATCAGGGACCATATACATATGGTCAATCCCATAATTTCACATTGCCGGCGAATGGTCAGTCATTGACGCTCACCTTCACGGATGGGGTGAAAGGCTGTCCGGTCACACAACAGATAGGCCCGCTCAATTCCTGCTCGACGGATTGCCAGATCACCATTACAGCCCTGACTAAGGTCTGTAACGATGCCGGAACAAATTCAGATCCAGCGGACGACTATTATGTCTTTACCGTGAATGCAACGGCTGTAAATGCCGGCCCGTCGAACAGTTTCATCGTTGTCATCAACGGTACAACGTATGGTCCATTTACCTATGGTACCGGAGGTACATTTAATATCCCGGCAAATGGGACGAACCCTGTTGTTACGTTTATTGATAATGATGATGCTCAATGTTCAGCCAGCCAGTCTGCCGGTCCATTGACGCCATGTTCAAATACCTGCCTGATCACCGCTGTCGTAGACAGTATCAAGTGTGATGGTCTAGGCACTGAGAATGATGTTTTCGATGATGTGTTCACCTTCCAGGTGACAGTCAGCGGATTGAACAAGAGCACCACCTGGTATGTCAGTCCAAATTCGGGAACGACCTATCCATATGATACGCCTCAAACCTTTGGACCGTATTTGATCTCCAATGGTGTAGTCACACTAACCTTGGTAGATAGCGCAGATCCGAATTGCACATACCAGATCCAGGTGACACCACCACCTCCTTGTTCAGAGCCTTGTGAACTGGTTGTCGTCAATCTGAATTTAGGTCCATGTAACAATAATAACACCGGACCGAATGATACGGACGACTTCTTCCCCGTCTCATTCACAGTCAATGCTGTCTTGGGAACAACCAGTCAATATCAAGTGACGTGGAACGGAAATACGTGGGGCCCATTTAATTATGGTGTCAACGTGAATCTGCCAAATATTCCTGCAAATGGTCAGACGATAACATTGACGATTACTGATATCACGAATCCAGCTTGTGTTACCACAGTGGATGTGATTAAGGACCCATGTTCCTCCTGTAATCAAACCGCTGAAGCGGGTCCTAACTTTGAGATTGGTTGCGCTACGCCGAATGTGATTTTGCAAGGCTCCGCCAATCCGGCCAATGGGATGTATTCATGGACAGGACCGAATGCCTTTACCTCCATGGTGCCAACACCTATCGTCAGTTTCCCGGGCACGTATATCCTTACTGTGACCTATGCCGATCAGTGCGTGGCAATTGATAGCACAGTCGTCACCGTTGACCAGTCTATTCCAGTCGCGGATGCCGGACCAAATGTTTCCTTGACTTGCGTGGTCAGTAGTGTAACATTGGGTGGTCCGTTGACCTCCATGGGTCCGAATTATATCTACATCTGGAAAAATGCTGCTGGTGTTCAGATTGGCAATAATCCAACACTGACAGTGACAACGCCGGGTACGTATACATTGCAGGTGATTGATTTTACAAACAATTGCAGCTCGCCGATCGACCAGGTCGTCGTTGTCCTGGATCAGCAGGTGCCACTGACGCCTATATATACAAACCCAGCAGCTGCGTTGGGTTGTCTGGTTGATACAGTGACATTAAGTACAGATCCTCAACCCGATGTGGTCTTTACATGGACACAAGGCGGAAACACCGGCTCGGGCGTAACATTTATTGTAACCACGCCTGGATTGATCACACTAACGGCGATCGACACAACGAATGGATGTACGGGTGCCAGTCAGATCACCATAAGTGACGAGACGGATATTCCTCTTGTTCAAAATGGTGTTTTGAAATCCTGCGATCCGGATGGAGATGGCCTGGCCACATTCAATCTGGCCTCGGCGAATGCACAGATCAATCCTGATCCGACCAATACATTTACCTATTATCTCACACAGGCAGATGCGTTGGCCGGTACAAATGGTTTGCCAACTTCCTATACAACCGTCACGCCGGGTCAACAGATCGTTTACGTCAAAGTGGCGAATGCCATAGGCTGCTTTGATATCGCCCAACTGACATTGATCGTCTTCCCTCCAATTATACTCCAAACTACGGTGACTGGAGAGACTTGTCTGGGTGATAAAAATGGTTCAGTGACTCTCAGTTCTACTGGTGGCACAGGTCAGGTTTCCTATAGCTTGATGAACAGCAATTTCTCGGCTCAAACGGTCTTTGGATCGCTTGCGGCTGGTGCACACACGGCATGGGCTCGGGACACCTTCGGTTGTACTGTAAGCAAGCCATTCACAGTTCCTGGTGGACTGGATCTCAATCTGGACAATCTGGATGTCGTTTGTAATGACAATGGTACACTGGCAGATGCTACAGATGACTTCTATGTAATTACGTTCTCGGTCAGTAACAATCAGGCCAATGCGGGTACGTTTACAGTGGTTAGTACCGGTGTGAATGAAGGGCCGTTTACATATGGCGTTACCCACACATTCAATATTCCGGCCAATGGCCAAACATTAACATTGACATTCGGTGATGCACTTAAAGGTTGCTCTCTGACTGAGGATATCGGACCGTTGAATACCTGTTCCACGAATTGCAAACTGACAATTACCACCTTGACCAAAGTCTGTAATGACAATGGAACAGATTATGATCCTGCGGATGACTTCTACACGTTTACTGTAAATGCCACAGCACTCAACCCGGGTGCCAGTGGAACCTTTATCGTTGTCGTCAGCGGAAATACATATGGTCCGTTTATGTATGGTACAGGTGGCACCTTTACCATCCCGGCGAATAGCACAAATCCGGTGGTCACCTTCCGTGATGCTGATGATAACCAGTGTTCTGCAACGCAGTCAGCTGGTGCATTGATCCCTTGTTCTGACAAGTGTCTGCTCAATGTTGTCGTTACCAATATTGTTTGTGACAAGAATGGAACAGATAATGATCCACTCGATGATACCTATGACTTTGAAATCACAGTGACCGGGTTCAACAACTCGATCGAATGGTATGTGGATCCAAATTCTACAACAGTCTATCCATATGGTGTCCTGCAAAATTTTGGACCATACCTGATTTCTAATGGTCAACTCATTTTGACCATCGTTGACAGTAATGATCCTGCGTGCACGAAACAGGTGACGGTGACGCCACCACCACCATGTTCAGAGCCATGTGAGATTGAAGTCGTAAATCTGAATCTTGGGCCTTGTAACAACAATAATACAGGACCAAACGATACAGATGATTTCTTCCCTGTCAGCTTTACCGTGAATTCCATCCTTGGTGTGACTAGTCAATATGAAGTCAAATGGAATGGAAATACTTGGGGGCCATTTAATTATGGTGCACCAGTTACTTTGCCAAATGTGCCAGCGAATGGCCAGTTGATTACATTACAAGTAACTGACCTGAACAACCCGAATTGCTTTGCTTCGATTGACGTCACTCAGAATCCATGTTCAGAATGTAATCAAACTGCTGAAGCCGGTCCTGGTTTCATTCTGGATTGTATTGTTCAAACAGCTACATTGACCGGATCTGCTAATCCTGCCGGTGGTGCGTTCTTGTGGACAGGACCGAATGCCTTCTCCTCAATGAGCACATCGCCTCAAGTGAACTTCCCGGGGATGTATGTGCTGACGGTTACCTATCCAGACCAGTGTACAGCTTCTGACAGCACATTGGTTGAGGTGGATGCTGCTGTTCCAAAAGCAGATGCCGGACCCAACAAGATATTGACATGTAAAGTGGATTCAGTTTATCTGGATGGCTCCAAGAGTTCGGTTGGTCCAAATCTGACATATATCTGGAAAAACCCAGCAGGTCAGATCATCAGCAATGCGACCGGTCTTTGGGTCACATTACCTGGCAACTATACTTTGCAAGTAATCGATACGGATAACAATTGCAGTTCGCTGATTGATATCGTCACAGTAACCGAGAATCGAGTGATTCCTGTGGCCCCGATCATGGCTGATCCGGGAGAATTACTCAACTGTGTTGTCGATAATGTGCTTCTGTTTACTGATCCGCAACCGGGCATCGTCTTCACGTGGGATGTGAGTGGTACCAAGATCAATGGTTTACAAACCATCGTCAGTGAGGCTGGTCTGATTATTCTGACAGCAGTGGATACAGCCACAGGTTGCGTCGGTATAAGTCAGATTGTCATTGAAGATCAAACTGAATATCCAATCGTAAAAGTTGCGCCTCCGGGTAGTCTCAATTGCGTAGATACTCAAGTTGTGATCGATGCCAGCACGTCACAAAGTGGACCGAACATCATTTTCACCTGGTTTGATGAGAATGGCATGGTCGTACAGTCGGGTACAAACAAATTCCTGACGGTTACTGATGCAGGCGATTATTTCCTCGAAGTGGCAGACACGACAAATGGGTGTGCTAACCGGGATACCGTAACCGTAATCACCGATGTGGATTATCCATTGGTGGATGCTGGGCCAGAAATCAAGTTGCCTTGTGATATCTACACCGCAAATATTACTGCCGTAGGTAGTAACTATGGATCTACTGCAGTCATTGACTGGTCATCATCTGTTGGTACAGTGGTGAGTGGCGGTAATACGTTTAATCCACAGGTTAATGGTACCGGCTGGTATTTTATCAACCTGACCAACGGAGAGAATGGATGTGCCTCGCGAGATTCAGTCTTTGTGAAAGGCAATGCCGATGCTCCTGATCCTGACGTTGAAGTGGACCCGATCGCCTGTAAAGGAGATAATGACGGTGCCATTCTGGTAGGGAATATCCAGGGAGGTACTCCGCCATATACTGTTCAACTGAATGGTGAAGTGGACAACTCCGGGCAGTTCACTCCATTGGGACCAGGAACATACAACTTGAATATCACCGATTCGAAGAATTGTAAATATGACACGACCATTGTGATTCTTGAAGGCAATGAACTCTTCCTGTCCTTGTCGACGCACAGTATTCTGATCGTTGAAGGAGACAGTGCAATTCTGGAAGCCATTGTCAATCTTCCGGCCAGTGAGATCGGTGCAGTTGTCTGGACTCCAGGTACCTTCCTTTCATGTGATTCCTGTCTAATCACCAGAGTCGTTCCACTGAATACGCAAGAGTATAAGGTGACAGTCACGGATTTGGGTGGTTGTTCAGCGACGGATTATTTGATTGTTGTTGTGAAGAAGGACACAAAGGTCTATATCCCGAATGCGTTCTCGCCTGATGGTGACATCATTAATGACAACTTTACGCTGTACGGTGATCACAAGGTCAAACGAATTATTTCGATGAAGATCTTTGATCGCTGGGGTGGCCTGATGTTCCAGGGTGATGATATTCCACCGAACGATCCGCAATATGGGTGGGATGGTACGACCAAAGGGCAGCCTGTCGAATTGGGTGTGTACGTGTACATGTTTATTGTCGAATTCTTTGACGGTCGCCAGGAAGTGTTCTCCGGCGATGTCACTGTGACCAAGAAGTTGGCCCCATAAATAGCAACGATTCAACCAAATGTGAACGCCGCTCCGAGTATTCGGGGCGGCGTTTTTGTTTTTCGTTTCGTGGGTTGGCCTAGCAGATTCTCGGCAATTGCTCACCAGGCAGCATATGAACGACTCGTGATCCGCCGATCTGACTTTTGATAACGACCTGCCCGGGATGGGTGTCTACGATCTCGCCAATGCATGCTGCGCCATGTCCCTTTGGATCATTCCGTATAAAGTTCAATGCGGATTCAGCAATTTCCGGGGAGACGACGGCAATAAAAATCCCTTCATTGGCCACATAGAGTGGATCCAGACCCAATAGTTCACAGGCTCCTCCCACGGCTTCTTCTACGGGGAGATCCCGTTCCTGTACACGAATACCTTTTTGGCATTTCTGACTGATCTCATTGAGTACAGTGGCCACGCCTCCACGGGTCGGATCACGAAGGAATTTGATCTTTTCTCCATAGGCATCCAAAAGCCGGATCACGAGGTGATTAACAGATTGTGTGTCACTCAGGATGGGGCTCTCAAAAGCAAGGCCCTCCCGAACAGAAAGGATGGCCATGCCATGTGCAGCGATGGGGCCACTGACCAGAACTTGGTCGCCAGCGCAGATATGTTCAGACCCGATTCGCGCTTTCGGGTGAACCGTTCCTATACCTGTCGTATTGATAAATATTTTGTCCCCTTTTCCACTGTCAACCACTTTTGTATCCCCAGTAACGATTTGCACATTTGCATCAGCACAAGCATGTTTGATTGCCTGAAGAATTTCCCAAAATTCAGCAATCGGTAAACCCTCTTCCAGGATGAGCCCCAGGGAAAGGTAGCGGGGAGTCGCACCACACATCGCCAGATCATTCACAGTGCCATTGACCGCAAGCTCGCCAATATTTCCCCCGGGGAAAAACACCGGGTGGACGACAAAACTGTCTGTAGAAAAAGCCAATTCCCCAGGTAGATTGAAATAGGCGCCATCGTGCTCCTGCTCGAGAATAGGATTGCGCAATGCCTCGAAAATCAGTTTATCCAATAACCGATGTGTCAATATACCACCGCTACCATGGCCGAGTGTGATGATATCAAAATCCAGTTTGGGAAGTGGACAGATTAAGGAAAAACGAAAATCCATTTGACAGAATTAATTCAAGTGAGTTTACATCACACGTTCTAAAATACCAAATAGCAAAATTCAAAAAACAAATAAATGACAAGCTCAAAACGATAATGACCAAAAGAATGAGTTGTTTGTTACCAGACCATGATTTCGAATTTCAGGCGCCGTTATTCGATGTTCAAAGAATTGGGACTAAACGTAAGAAGCACAATTTTGAGTTTGAAAAACTTATTTTTCACCCAACACCCAACACCCATTACCCATTACCAACTCCTGCGTAATGATAATAGGCAGCACAAGCACCTTCACTGGACACCATGGGTGCGCCCATCGGATTCTCAGGCGTACACTCCTTACCGAAATACGGACAAGCTGCGGGTTTTAACTTTCCTTTTAATATTGACCCCGCCATACATCCGTTATTGGTCTCTGCAGTTGTCTTGGCGAGATTGAATTTTTTTCGGGCATCAAAAGCTGCAAGCGCATTTTTCACAGAATATCCACTTGCGGGAATGGTCCCGATGCCTCGCCATTCTCTATCCGAAATATCGAATACGGAGCTGATCGTTTCCTGTGCATGGAGATTCCCTTTACTTTGGACTACCCGGGTATATTGGTTTTCGAGTTTCGCTTCTCCAGCTTCCAATTGACGGATTGCCATAGTGATCCCCTGTAACAGATCCACCGGTTCAAAACCGGTCACAACAATCGGAACCTCAAACCGGGTCACAATAGGTTCATATTCGTCCATTCCCATAATCGTGCAGACATGTCCCGCCGCCAGAAAAGCATCAATAGACGTTTCCGGATCACTGAGGATGGCCTCCATGGCTGGAGGAACCAATACATGAGAAGCCAAAATGGTGTAATTGGTTAATCCGAGTTGCTGGGCATGGACAACAGAAAGGGCATTCGCAGGGGCCGTGGTTTCAAATCCGACTGCAAAAAAGACGAATTCCCGATTGGGGGTTTCATTCGCCAATTGAACAGCTTCTAGAGGAGAATAGACGATCCGTATATCTGCTCCCCCTGCTTTTGCCTCCAAAAGACTTTTTTCCGAACCGGGAACACGCAGCATGTCTCCAAAAGAACAGAGGATCACGTCTTTCTTTTCTGCCAGAAAAATAGCCTCGTCAATCAGTCCCAGAGGCGTTACACAAACCGGACAACCTGGCCCGTGAACCATGGTGATCTGCTTGGGCAACATTTGGAGAATGCCATGCTTTACAAGACTGTGTGTTTGGCCGCCACAGATCTCCATGATCGTCCAGTTGCGGGAAACCATTTTATGGAGGGAGTCCAGATATTGATGGACGAGTTCAGGATCGCGGAATTCGCTTAGATATTTCATGATCCGGGCGTTTTTTGTCGGTCTATTGGTTGTTCGGGATGCAACTCTTCAAGCTCTCCGATTTGTTGGAGATACGTGAAGG
>JAHEAU010000104.1 GCA_024642625.1 Lewinellaceae bacterium | reverse complement strand
AGTAAAATACTCATTAGCTTCCTTCGAATAATCATCAGCTGACCATGCTGTGCTGTAAGGCGATCTAATCGAATCCTCCAGCCATTCAGGATTTGAACTGACTCTGCAAAGTCAGTTTCCAGGCATTGCCATAGATTTAATGAGCATTGATCCGCAGTCAGGCAAGCAATCAAGATCATCACTTGTATTGATAAAGGACATTTTTGTCCTTTATTCAAAATGACTACCTTGAGTTCACTTCAGATCGGAGGCACAGAATCTGAAATATGCGCAAACAACTAAGCAATTATGAATATCCACCCAAACGCTAAATTTTGTTCACATGCTATCTAAATCACAAGCTCGAACCTTCTTTCTGGGAGGCACAGTGATCACATTTGCCATATTTCTGGGTCTTTCCTGGAATTCATTGAGCAATGCGGTTCCCAAACAAACCCACGAAGAAAATTTGACCTCACAAGTGGTGCGCGGCAAACACTTGTGGGAATCGAATAATTGTATGGGTTGCCATACAATTTTTGGCGAAGGTGCCTACTATGCACCCGAACTCACCAAAGTGATTGATCGCCGAGGGGCACCATTCGTCAAAGCTGTCCTGACGTCCAAAGCGCCCTGGGCGCCAAATGGCCGCAAGATGGTGGCCTATGGTTTCTCGGATAATGATGCCGAAGATCTGATCGCCTTTTTTACATGGATTGGCGGTGTCGACCTCAATGGCTTTCCTCCCAAACCAGATCTTAAGCAGTAATTCAAGACGCCAAAATCGAAACACGCTATGAAATATAAATCACAACAAGTTGCCTATTGGTTCTTCGCTTTATCGATGCTCCTTTTGGCACTCCAAATCATTTATGGGTTCATCATGGGCTTTGCGCACATGGGATACGATGGTTTGCATGAAGTTATCCCATTTAATACTGCTCGAGCAGTACATACAAATCTCTTGGTTGTCTGGATCCTTTCTGGCTTCATGGGTGCAGCTTACTATATCATCCCGGAGGAAGCAGAAAATGAACTGGTCAATGTCAAACTGGCCTATATTCAGTTGATCACACTCGCATTAGTTGGTGTGGCTGCTATCATAGGTTACCATTTCAATTATTGGGAAGGCAGGAAATTTCTAGAAATTCCTCGTCCTCTTGATTATCTGGTCGTTATAAATGTACTGACCTTTCTTGGACTCATTTTGGCCACACTATTTAAAGGTAAAAAGAGAACAACTACTTCTTTGGTACTGACCATGGGCCTTGTCTTTGCTGCTTTACTCTATCTCCCTGGAATGATCTGGTTTGATAACCAAACAATGGATTCCTTTTTCCGCTGGTGGGTTGTCCACCTTTGGGTAGAGGGTGTATGGGAATTGATCATGGGAGGAATCCTGGCCTTTTTGCTCATTAAAATTACAGGTGTCGATCGCGAAGTAATTGAAAAATGGCTTTATGTCATTGTTGGCTTAACCTTTATTTCCGGCATCCTCGGTACAGGACACCACTATTACTATATCGGCGTCGATAAAACCTGGTTAATTGTGGGTGGCATTTTTTCTGCTATGGAGCCACTGGCATTTTTGGGAATGGCTCTTTTTGCAGTTGCCATGTATCGAAAAGGAGAAAAAAAACACCCAAATAAAACTGCTCTGAACTGGACATTGGGAACAGCCATTGTTTCCTTTGTTGGCGCTGGACTTCTTGGTCTTGCACACACCTTACCTCAGGTCAACCTGTATACACACGGAACACTTGTTACCGCGATGCATGGACACCTTGCCTTCTGGGGTGCTTATGGTATGATCGTTTTTGCCATCATCGCGTACACGATGCCAAATATGACTGGTAGAAAACTGTACAACACAAATACCGGACTACTTGCATTTTGGTTGTCTAATATAGGCATGTTGGGTATGACTGTAGCATTTGGCGTGGCTGGTGTTGCTCAGGTCTATCTGGAACGAAAAGTAGGTATTGAATTTGGATTGGTACAAAAAGAAATTCAGGTCCACTTCTTTATCCTGATTTGCTGTGCGACTCTATTTACGACAGGTATTACTTTATATATGTACGAATTCATCAAGTATGGCCGGCCAACAAATGAAGCCTTGGTCGATTAACGAATAATCTTTTTGAAGTCATTCGGTCGGAAAACTCCGACCAACGCTTCACTCATTTTAACATAGGGTCAGTACCTGGTATTGGCCCTATGTTTTTCTAGAGACAAAACGAACATGGATACATCTGCACCCTATTACCATCCAATTGGAAAAGAAATTGAAGTATTTGAACACGCATTTTCAAATAAAATTCCATTCCTTCTAAAAGGGCCCACAGGAACGGGTAAATCCAGATTCATTGAATACATGGCCCACAAACTTGGTCGTCCGTTGATTACAATCAGTTGCCATGAAGAGACATCCTCTACCGATTTAATCGGCCGCTTTATTATTAAGGGCGCAGAAACAATTTGGCTTGATGGACCTCTCACAAAAGCAGTGAAAGAAGGATCTATTATTTACCTGGACGAAATTGCTGAAGCCCGACCAGACATTATCGTTTCCATCCACTCCTTGACCGACCATAGACGAGAACTGTTTATTGATAAATTAGGTGAGACGACAAAAGCACACCATGATTTTATGCTAGTTGCATCTTTCAATCCAGGCTATCAAAGAGGATTTAAAGAATTAAAACCTTCTACCAGACAACGGTTCATTGCCATGTCATTTAACTATCCAGAAATGGTCGTGGAAACAGCCATTCTGGAAGCCGAATCGGGAATAGGTACAGAAGATGCGAAACGGCTGGTACTAATCGGAAATAAAATACGCAATCTAACCGAGTTGGGACTTTCCGAAACCGTTTCAACCAGATTGCTGGTCGATGCTGCCAAATTGATTCATTCAGGACTGCCAAAACGCCTGTCTGTTAAAGTTGCCATAGTCGAACCGTTGACTGATGATCCTGAAGTCACAGAAGCATTAAGTGACTTGTGTGATTTAATGATTTAGCTATGCCATTAGATGAATATTTATTTGGTCGCCTGGCCAGCTATTTAAAGCGGAAGAAACAAGGGACTGTTGAGGTCGATTCCCGCAAGGTAGATCTTGTGGATATCAAACAACGTCTCACCATTCTTGCTCGAGCGATCACGGGTGATGCCATTGAAATATTCCCTGCAGAACGAGAAGGAGGATTCAAACAACACAATTTCTTTTTACCGACAGCCTGCTCCTTATTTCCAACCCTGGAGGACAATCTGGCTTTCTATTTTTATCGCATCATTTACCTTCACATCCAGCGGCAATTAAGCCTGAATGGGCCCGAAGGTATTTACCTGCCTTTGGTTGAAGCTCAGCAACATGCACATGATGCTTCAGCAATCATTCTTATTGAACTGGAACATCAATTCCCTCTAGTTGGAATAATTCACGCTAAATGCAAAACCATTCTTGAACAAAGTGCTACCGAGAATGACACTCCTGATCTAACCTGGCTGTACGGCAAATGGATGCGTACCGAACCATCAGAGCAGTCAGAGGCCCTCCTGAAAAATACTGCGGAACAGATCAAACGGGCTGCCCATGAGCAGCCCACGACGATAATTAAATCAAAGGCTGTTGAAGAAATCAGAAGTATTATCGTAGATAAAAAGCAACAGGAGGACTATGTTATGACACACAATTTTGAAAAGGTGGAAACCGCCGATGAATTCAGTGGCGTCTGGCGTGATTTTGATGGTGATGATGAATTGGAGGATCACCAAGAAGCTTTGGATGAATTAAATATGAAGTTTACTGTACGCGTCGATGAGCAGGCTCACTCCGTTTACCAGGCCGAATTTATTGAAAATACAACAATTTCGGAAAGTGCGGAACGAGATGCAAAAGGGTATCACCTGAAATACAATGAATGGGATTATCGTAAACGGGCATACAAAGAAGGTTATTGTAAGGTATATCCTCGAACTCAAATTAAGTCCGATCAAAACTACTACACGAATACGATCAGGAATCACAGCCGCGTTTTGACCAATCTCCGAAAGATGCTGGCCCATTTGAATAATACCATGCAACAGCATCGGCGTCAATCACAAGGCGATGAATTTGATATCGATGCCATTACCGATATGATCGCAGATATTCATGCACGACACACACCCTCAGAAAATATATATATAGCCAAGCGGAAAAAAGCAAAAGACTTGTCCATCATGCTACTACTGGACATTAGTTTATCCAGTGACGGATATGCAGATGGAAATCGGGTGATCGATGTCGAAAAGCAGATGTCCATTTTATTCGGTGAAATTCTGGAAGAATTTGGTATTGATTTTTCCATTTGTAGTTTTTATTCAAAAACAAGAAATTATTCCACGTTCCTCACACTGAAAGAATTTGACGCCCCATGGCAAACTACAAAATTCAACATTGGAGCCGTCGAGCCTCAGGGATACACAAGAATTGGGGCAGCCATTCGTCATGCAGGCGCATTAATGGACCTCCGATCCACCAAGAACAAATGGATCATTCTAATGTCCGATGGCAAGCCAAATGACTTTGATAAGTACGAGGGCCGTTATGGCATCCAGGATGTCCAACAAGCACTCCGGGAATTATACGAACGACAAATCAATTCTTATGCATTGGCCATAGAGGCACAGGCTAAATATTATCTCCCGCAAATGTTTGGACAAAACCATTATCAGATCTTGACGACACCTACTGAACTGATCCAGTCAATGGTAAAACTGTATGAGAAAATCCGATACACCTCGTAAAGGAGGCGAGGAGTTTGAGGCGGAGGCGTTAAGGAGTTAAGTAGAAATTGGGGTATTGGCTTATCTGGTGAATTCGAAAAATCATACGCTATTAGTTGACCACCAAAGCCAACCTAAACAAGGATAAATTTGATTGAAAGCATTCGCATGAACCATTGACCCGAGAGGTAGCATACCTACCTGATCTGATCCTTCCCTTGTTATTCGTACCAACACAACTTGCCAAGGGACCAAAAAGCTTGCGAAAAAAAAGTGAGATTGGAGTTTCCAATCAATATCTTTCACACCCAAAAATGTTTGAACCTTTTCCTTAACTGCGGAAGGATTAAAAAGCGATCCTGGACTGGTAATGATCCTATAAGGAGTGGACAACACGCTCGAGTTACAAATGGACTCAAACGGTCTTTTCCTAAAATTTTTCAATATTGATCCTGCCAATTCATTATCTTGGAACTGCACAGTACAATGCCTCGGTGTTGCCCTGTGTAAAATACCCATTTATCATCTTTAAAACCAACCCTTATGCGCTCAGCAGCCAACAGCCTTTATGCCTTCGGTTTATATTTGATGCTGATCCCCGGATTTGGCCTCATGTGTTGCCCCGATACATTTCTGGATTTCTTTCAGCTTGAATCCGGCGATCAACTTTGGTTAGCGCGCATGGTTGGTGTGCTCGCATTCTGCATTGGCGTTTTTGAATGGAACATCGCAAAACATTCCCTAACCCCGCTATATAAGGTTACTGTGTATTTGCGGTATGGAGCGGCTCTATTTATGGTCGGCTTATGGATCACAGGTCAAGCTGGCATCATGATTCTTGGCTTTGCCCTCATCGATGCGCTAGGTGCCACCTGGACGCTTTCTACCCTTTCCAATAAAGCGACTATTCAATAGGAAGCTAACCGTTATTGAGTTATTGGGTTATTGCGTTATTTCGAAAATACTCAATTGCTCCTTTTGAAGTGTGTCCAAAAACCAAGACTTCCATCTGGCGAGTAATACCATACCAATGCCATAAATCATTCCTGGAAATAGCGCACTACGAGAGCTATTCATTCGCGATTCAAGCTTGATCTAGCGACAGGAATTTCTTAAACCCCTCCAGGGCTTCTGTGGAATCTTCTGCTTACCCGGGGTTTACCTCCATCGGCGGTCGAGCACCCGAGGCTGATTTATTGAACCCTATCAGGGTTTATCATTCCCACTTCCGATTTCCGCCTTCCCATTTCCGACTTTACTGTCAAAATCAAGATTTACAGGATGAAAGGATAATCAGGATTGAACAAAATTCCTTCTTCAACCCAACACCTAACACCTATGGCCCAACGCCCTTTCAATTTCGACTTTCCCACTTCCACATTATCTCATGCGCTCATCGTCGACCACCAATTTATAGGTCGGGTCTTCCAGGACATTGACATCGATAATTTCTTCGGCGTTTTGCAAAAGCTGGCGGCAGTCTGCACTGAGGTGTTTGAGGTGTACCTTCTTCCCAACTTTAAGGTAACGTTCGGTCAGTTTATTTAACGCTTCAATCGCTGACATATCTACGATGCGACTTTCCTCAAAATCAATGATCACTTCATCCGGATCATTCAGTACATCAAATTTTTCATTGAATGCAGCCACCGAACCAAAAAATAATGGGCCGTAAATCTCATAGTGCTTGATCCCTTCGTCGTCGAAATGTTTCCGGGCACGAATCCGCTTGGCATTATCCCATGCGAAAACCAATGCGGCAATAACAACTCCGATGATCACAGCTAGAGCAAGATTATGCAGGAAAATTGTCACCAATGTCACCATCACCATAACAAAGATGTCTGACTTGGGCATTTTAGTGAACGTGCGAAGACTGGCCCATTCGAATGTCCCGATGGCGACCATAATCATCAATCCTGTCAAGGCGGCCATGGGCAGTTTTTCGATCAAACCGGATCCGAACATAATGAAGACAAGCAGCATCACAGATGCAACAATTCCCGACAATCGGGCTCTTGCTCCAGAAGAAATATTGATCAGACTTTGCCCGATCATGGCACAACCGCCCATACCTGAAAAAAAGCCGGAAAGAATATTTGCAGTCCCCTGCGCGACCGCTTCCTTATTACCACGTCCTCGTGTTTCCGTGATCTCGTCAATGATATTGAGGGTCAACAAACTTTCAATCAATCCGACTCCAGCAACAATGGCTGCAAAGGGAAAAATGACCATCAGAGATTCCCAACTCATAGGGATCACCGGGAGATGAAAAGGAGGGAATCCTCCCTCGATGGATGCGATATCCCCAACTGTTTTAGTATCCAATCCCAGAACAGTCACCAAACCAAATATCACCAGAATGGCGGTCAATGCAGCCGGCACCAACTTGGTCAGTTTTGGAAGACCCCAGATAATCACCATCGTAATGAGAACCAGACCAAGAAATCCAAACAGTGGCATCCCTGTCAACCAGGCACCTGTCGGGTCCTTGAACTGATCCAATTGCGACATGAAAATGATAATCGCCAGTCCATTCACAAACCCGAAGATTACCGGATGGGGAACCAGACGCATCAATTTGCCCAATCGCAAGAACCCAGCCGTCACCTGGAGAATGCCTGCCAGAATAACAGTGGCAAAGACATATTCTACACCATGAGACTGAACCAATGCCACTAAAACAACCGCGACCGCACCCGTTGCACCCGAGATCATACCCGGCCGGCCACCCAGCAAAGATGTCACCAGTCCCATGACAAATGCGGCATATAATCCAGTGAGTGGAGACAGACCGGCGATAAGGGCGAAGGCTACTGCCTCCGGCACCAGCGCAAGAGCAACAGTTAATCCCGAAAGGACCTCCAGGCGGTAGTTGACTTTTTGGGTCAGGTCGAAAAGGTTGAGGTATCGTTTCATGAGATCTCGTGTTAGCACTACCGAGGATTCAACCTCCCCAGTGGTTTAAAAGGGTGCAAAACTAAACCTTTGCCCGACTTCATCCCGAGCTTTTGCCAAAGCCCAACCAATCTCGTAACTTGGACGATTACCTAATCCAATACGTCAGATCCTGAATCCAAATCTACATTGAAGTAGATGAATCGGGACAGAACAATGAATGAGTAGCGAACCCAGAGACAACCTGATTCCTTATGTCAAAATATTCAGGCATGAAGAATCGATGATCACTATCTCGCCTAACTTGCCTTTCCGATTAAACACGATTTGAATATGAAAACACTGGATCAATTATTTGCCTTTGAACTTTTTCACATCGGAAATTACAAGATCCACATCAGCAACGTTGCCCTTCTTCTGGTCGTATTCCTGGCCACCAAGATCATCTTATGGGTTATTCGACAGGCGCTCGACCGCCGTACCAGGTTGAATGATCTTGATCCTGGCTCAACCTATGCCCTCTTCCAAATCATCCGCTATCTCCTCTGGATCGTCGCGATCGGCGTCATGCTGGAATCTGTCGGCATCAAGTTGACTCTGGTCCTGGCAGGGTCTGCCGCATTGTTGGTAGGCGTGGGTCTGGGTTTACAGCAGACCTTTAATGATATCATCTCGGGTATTATCCTCCTGGGAGAACGATCCATCAAGATCGGTGATGTCCTGGAGATCGATCAGGATGTCGTCCAAATCCAAAGCATTGGATTGCGCACATCTAAAGGACTCAATCGGGATGAAATATCGATTATTCTTCCCAACTCATTGATCACCACCAGCAAGGTCATCAACTGGAGCCACCAGTCAGACAAGACCCGATTTCGTATCGATGTCGGCGTAGCATACGGAAGCGATGTCGACAAGGTTATTCGCATTTTGGAGGAAAGTGCCAAGGAACATCCAGACGTTTCCAATCCTGAATTAATCGAAGGCCGGTTAGTGAATTTTGGAAATTCATCCCTGGACTTTCAGTTGCTATTCTTCAGTAAAAACATTTTTCGCATCAATAAAGTACGCAGTGATATTCGACGGATTATTGATCGAAAGTTTAGGGAAAACAATATCACAATTCCATTCCCACAAATGGATCTGCATGTGAAGTCCGGGCTGCCGAAAAAAGCAGATTGACACATACTATAGCCTAAGCATAATTGTAGAGGCAGGACTCTCCATACAATATTTTTGAGTTGTTTAAAAAATCATTGTTGGTGCTGGTGTCTCACCAGCACCCCTTATCTGCCGGTGTCCCACCGATCCCTGAAAACGAATTCGATTTCTTACTACACTCCAAGGCAGATATCACTATCTAAAGTAAGCATGGCACAATTGCCAAGCGCACTTGAAACCAACAGTCGACTTCGCAATTGCGGTGGGACACCGCGCAATAGCCGGTTCGAGTGAGACACTCGAACCAACGTAATGAGGAGAGGAGGTTATGAGTTTGGAGGGAAGAGGGACGAAATTGATGTTGCTTGCCCGCCGCCAAATAGGGGCGCTGGGTGTAGAGGCCTACTTGCGAATGTCTACTGTAATGGGTTAACACCTATTGGGTCACTGCCGCTGCCATGCAAGATTGAGGTATTTCAAGGGCTAGTTTGTAACGGCTGCTTCAGCTGCCGCATGCCAATCTTAAAAGCGGAGATGGACGATGTAGAAGTTATTTCGTGATTGTGTTATTGCGTTATTTTGACACCACTTTGCCTTGAATCACCAATGAACCCTGAAGGGGTTCAATAAAATAACCCCGGGTGCAACCCGGGGTAGATCGTACCTCAAAACCAACCCTGTAGGGGTTGAAGAACTGCCAATCGCCTAGGATCCTTTCAATCTATTCAAATTCTTTATGGCTAGTTGTTGGTGCTGGTGCCTCACCAGAACCCCTTATCTGCAGCTTCGAGTGAGACACTTGAACCAACATAATGAGGTTATGAGTTTGGAGGTTATGAGTTTGGAGGTTATGAGGGAACATGAATGAGGGATGAGCTGATACCACGATTGGCCAATCTCAAAACCAGCTCGATGCTGTGTGAGCTTTGCCATCATTTTTTCTGATCTAGAAAAAATTCCACCAACACAGATTGTTCATGACATCAATTCCCAGGGTAAAAACCCAGGGCTATTGACTTTAAAGGATAGATCTTTCATTATATCTCCTCCCTTCAACTCCTGTGAGAATCTTAAACGAACACCATTCTTATTGATCCAATTTTATTGCTGATGCTGCGGATTTCCACAATTGCCCTTGTGCGTCAAACTACTCATCGACCCATCTGCATACGTAAAGAAGATATATTCACATCCATCAAATGTCGTGGAGTGGATACGTGTATCCTCAGAATCTGCAACTGGACTGAGCTTTTCACCACGGTCTTTGCAATTTGAAAATCCTAAGATGAAGCAGACCAGCACTGCCAATTTAAGCTTCACATATCCAGTATTTTTCATCCTCCTATTTATTGATTCGGAATATCATCCTTTGTAAATTCATAGAGTCTCGTCGCCTCTTCCTCCTTGTATTTTCTGACCATCGCCAACGCATCGCTAACTACATCGCTGCACATCACGACCAAACTTCCGGGTGTGGCATGTGTGATCGCCCAGGCAACCGCTTCCTTTTCTGAAGGGATGATCTTGACCTCTTTTTCTGGATTCACTTTACGGATACCTTTATGGAGAAGATCGATCAATTCCTGTTCAGTCCGTCCTCTCAGGTTTTTATCCTGGCGGATGATAATCTGATCAAATGTCTCGGCCGAAATTTGCCCGATCTCAAGGATATCTTCATCACGTCGATCGCCCACACCAGAGATGATGCCGACTTTGGGTGAGCCTTCCAGGTTTTCGACAAATTTCTGTAATGCACGCATACCTGCCGGGTTGTGCGCATAATCCAGCAGCACTTTGAAATCTTTAAATTCAAACATGTTCAGTCGTCCCGGCGTCTGACTCGGAGATGGAATAAATGTAGTCAACGCCAATTTGATATCATCCAGTTTAAATCCCCGTAAATATCCGGTGACTACAGCCGGCAATACATTCTGAATCATAAAATGCGCACGTCCACCAAAAGTCAAAGGCACTTCGATGGCTTTGGCTACCCGCATTTTCCATTCGCCTTTACAAATCGTAATATGTCCATTTTCATAAATGGCGCTAATGCCTCCGGCTTTACTGTGCTCTTTAATACGCGGATTATCCTCATCCATGGAGAAAAGGGCGAGCTTGCATTTAATATTGTCCTTCATGGCATATACCAGATCATCATCTGCATTCAGGATTGCGTGACCTTCCGGAAGTACACTTTCTGGAATGACCCCCTTCGCTCTGGCCAGTTGCTCAACAGTATGGATTCCTTTCAACCCAAGGTGATCAGCAGCCACATTTGTGACGATGCCGATATCACAAAAATGGAAGCCCAATCCAGCCCGGAGTAACCCACCACGAGCACATTCCAGCACGGCGAAATCAACTGTCGGATCCTTCAGTACAAATTCTGCGCTGACCGGCCCAGTACAATCCCCCTTCACCAACATATGGTTTTGAATATACACGCCATCGGAGGTTGTATAGCCGACCTGATGGCCCATCATTTTGGCCATATGCGCGATGAGACGAGTCGTAGTGGTTTTTCCATTTGTTCCTGTTACTGCGACGATTGGTACGCGGAATGGCGTACCCAGCGGGTAGAGCATATCCATTACTGCACCGGCTACATTTCGAGGCAAGCCATCAGTTGGTGCCAGGTGCATCCGGAATCCAGGTGCCGCATTCACTTCCAGAACCGCACCTTTCGTCTGAGCAAGGGGCTGACTGATATTATCTGTCATCACATCAATCCCGCACACATCCAGGCCAATAATCCGTGCTATGCGTTCCGCCATGAAAATATTCTCCGGATGGACGATATCGGTCACATCAGTCGCTGTGCCGCCTGTGCTCAGGTTGGCAGTGTCTTTCAGGTTCAGTGTCTCGCCAGCAGGCAAGACCGTATCTTCGGTGTAACCCTTTTTATCCAGGATACCCTGGGTCATTGCATCGACATGAATGGCGGTGAGTACATTTTCATGACCGTATCCCCGCTTGGGATCCTTGTTGACCTCATCAATCAGTTCGCGG
>JAHEAU010000103.1 GCA_024642625.1 Lewinellaceae bacterium | reverse complement strand
CTCAATTGCCATTCCACTAAACTGGATAAACTTCCTGGCTTTCGACTTATGCTGCTTTGGATGTTCTTCCGTTGGTTCAGGCATTGGCTTGAGTAGCCTGTTTGGTGCTGGAGTCTATGGCAGAGGAAGATTTGCCTGATTGGCCAGCACCCATTGCACATGTTACGTTGAAAACCGCTCCAGAATGGACAATCAACTTGTCTGTCTTAATATCTCCGATCACTTTGGCAGATTCCTTGACATTTAATACTTCCTGAACACGAAGCTTTCCTTCAAATCCGCCTTCAATGATGGCATTCGCACATTGAACGTCTCCTTTTACATGCCCTGTTGATCCGATGATTACTTTAGCAGAACATTTCAGGTTACCCTCGAGTTGGCCATCAATACGGATATCACTTTCAGCTACGATATCCCCAACTACTTTCGTTCCCTGGACCAATGTATTAACAGACGCTGAAGAAGCAATCTGAGCCATAGCCTTCTTATTCTTATCGTCAGTTTTGGATCCGAACATATCTGACTGCTTTTAATGCGATAAAATGACCTGAGACAGGAATGCCCCGGATGAGATCCAGGGCATTACAAATATAATTATTTCGCTCGAATAAACCCAGGCTAGAAAGACGGGCAGTAAACTCCCCGACGCTCAGGACCGCAGATCTTATAGAAAGCCGCCAGCTCAAAACCACCTTGATTATTGGATGCATTGCTTAGAGAAGAAACGTTGAGGTCATAGCTAAACCCAACTCCGAACCGATCATAGTCAAATCGTGTGCTCAGGATAAATGCATCCGCAAGGATGCCACTGTCCAATTTGTTGGCAAATCGCATCCATGTTCCAACCAAAAATGCCTGATACAAGCGATTGGTGCCCAAATCAAACTTGAAGCTTGTTCCTGCATTGATCTCCATTGATGGACCTTGTAAAAAGACTACAGCCCCAGGAACCAATCCAAAGTTGTTCGACAATTGAAATTCTCCACCCGCATGAATGGTGAACTTGCTATACATTAGTTCCTGCTTTTCTGAATTGAAGGATACATTCGCACGATTGACATGGTTGAATGCACCACCTACGTACAAATTGTTGTCCGCATCAAATACCGAAAACCATAACAAGCCAGCAGAGAGGTCAGGATAGAAGAAATTACTGCGGTCAAAGTTTTCGTAAGAAGGTCGAGTTGGATCCCAACCACCATCGCCATCATGCTGTGTTCCCCATTGAAGAGCATTAAAATCCAGACTGCGCTGAACAATTCCTATGTCAGCACCAGCTACCAGATAATGGCCAGATGTCCGGGTGCCTGACATTCGTTTTGCATAGGACAAGGAACCCTGGAATTTCAATGTAGAGAAGTTTCCCGAACCGGCACGGTCACCCCAAACGTTAACTCCGACACCTAGATAATCATAACGACCGACTGGCATTTTGTTATCATAGGAAACACTATACGTGTTGAAGGCATTCGACCGCAAGACGCTTGCCCATTGGTTTCGGTAGTTGACAATCACCCTGTGATTACAGTTCATCACGCCAGTCATTGCCGGATTGAGGAACAAGGGTGCCATGTAAAATTGAGAGTAATGAATATCCTGCGCTTGAACTGTCGCTGGGGTCATCAGCCATGCACTGAGAATGACAGTTTTAGCAAGAAGAAGAATTCGTGTAGAGAGGTTCATACGCACTTGAATTGGAGCTACTTTCAAACAATGAATAGCAATATTAATAAATCCTAACGTTACTTGCTTGGGTTTCGTTAGTAGAACTTGTTAAAATTAGAGCCACTCTGCACCAAAAACGCTGACTAAGTGGTTGTCATAATCGTCACTTTTTTTCAAAAGGTCCTCAAACAAGGTTGACATTTCCTGTTCTTTGATGGATCTGGCCGTTATTAACAATGAAATAACCACCTTGTCTTCCTGAATGCTAAAACCAAAAGCGTCCAGCTTGATATTTTCCTTCAATAGGTAATGATAAAGTTCTTTTCGCTTGGTTTCATGGCCAATTCTGACCAGCAATATATCTGCACATAGACTGGCTTCGTCTCTTGCATAGCGCAGATGCATCTCCGCACTTCCCTTTCGCAACAACCAAGCCTGAGGGCCTTGACGACATAATACCGGGTCGTACCCCAACTGATGAATAACGTTTTCAAGGGTTTGAATGGAGACATCCTGATCTTCAGCAGGATGTGTCGTTAACGTCAACTGCTCTCCACAACTCCCACATCGACCCTTCCTCTCAGACGTTGAATTCAGGACACCACAAGGTATACATTGCCAGACTTTCACCATTTCACCCTGATCCCAAGCTTCTAGTAGTTCCTTTGTTAAATAGTCTTTCAAACACAATCCGTTCTGGATTTCATTTCCCGACTTGATAAACATGAGCAGTCGCCCATGATCATCAAATCCCCAAGTATTTTCAATTGTTTGTTGTTCTTGTATCATCCATCGGTATGGATTTTCATATGCATGACAATATCGAACAGCATCGGAAGGGTCTCCATCAGATAATGCGACTGATTCAAGTGAAAGATCCTCCCTACACCAGACTAGTGCGATACCTGTTCGAGGCAAATAAAGAACCAGATTCGCACTAACCCGAGTTTCATCAACAGCCAGAACCCCTTCTGACACACCATCTACCAACTCACTTGGGATAATATATAATCGAGGGTGAATACGCCAAGCCCAGCCGGATGTATAGATTGTAGTGAACAGACAAGGTTTCGGATCCACAGAATTGATTTCTGGTTTCATTGTTCTGTTATTTCTGCCGCAACCATCATTTCCAAATAGGTCCTCGCCAGCTCAACACGATCAGACATATCCAGTGATTCTGGTCGTAAACCGGAAACACGAATTCGATCTGCCCAAAATGTCTGCAAATCCTTTATCGTTTGAATCACAATCAACCTGTTCCGACGAATGGTCGAACTCTCTCTCACCCTGGGCATCCCCAAACTAAATAGTAACTCCTCTTCTTCCAGGTAATAGTATAATGCATAGAGATCTCGTATTAAACCCGGCAAGGCGTAACTGAATAATCCATAGCCAATCAAAAAGGAAGTTATATGTGGAGCATAAACTCGTATAGCCCCTTGATTGTAGACATCAAACTGATTCAATTCTGACCGAATCTGTCTGATAATCCTAGAGTAACTGATGGGTTGAACAACTCCAAAAGTTGTAACGACTTTGTAAAATTCGTGCTGTAATTCCTCATCAGAATGTGCGACAGCTCGCTCAAGTGTGGCCAACAATCGCTGCATTCTCGTTTGGGCATTTAAGGAAGTTTCTTGAAAGTATTCTCGATGAGCATTTTCAATTTCTTCCCGCAATTGGCCTTGAGGACAAAGCAGAAATTCAATTTTATACAAAAACGACAGGATGGCATATGCTAATCCGCCAGGGTACTGGTCATGCAGGCTTCGATCGCGTGCATACCAACTCAGCAAATCTTCAGCCTTTTCCCGCATCCATTGTATACGGATTTGATTTTCCGCCTTCGGATACTCTTGAATATGTGGTTCATACAAAGTCCTGACTGATGGGTATCGGGTGACCAGGAGGTCATCAATCTTGTCTGCTTGAATAGCTAATTCTCTGAGTGCAGAAAAAAGACGATAAGGATCTGCCTCAGTCGCCTTGCTTGTCCATCGTAGTACAATCCGATCATTTTCTTCCATTCCATACTGACAATATTGAAGCTGATCATTGACTTCCAACAATTCTCGCATCAGGTTTTCGTCCAATGCAGTACAATGCCCGATTGTGGTCACTGCTTCACAAAAGGGATCCCCTAACCAACCACTGATTCGACGTGACCCCTGAAGTAATTCAAAACTGAGCCCTCCTTCCCTATCCTGGATCCAATGAATATTTTGTTCGACTGGATCCCTCAAATATTGTAGAAAATGTAAAAAACTCTTTGCCCGCGAGCCATTTGAAAAGTGGCCCATGCTCCTCTCCCAGGCTCCTAACTGCTCTGCAGTCTTGTAGGCATCGGAATACCTACCCAGTCGCAACAAGCGCGAATCAAGGGTCTGTGACTTAGCTAGACGCCATCCATTAAACCAGGACATGGAGCAATTCAATTAAAGGGAGCGGAAAATACTATTTTTAACCAATGTCCTCAACCCAACACGTTCGATTGTCCACCCCAGTCCAGGTACCTCTGGCACCATTTGGCTTGGATCACAGCACACTGTCCATGCTGATTGGAAGCTGTTTTAGTACCTCGATTCACGATCGTCTGAGTAATGATCAATTTCAGGCAAGAATCTCGCCATTTGGGATTGTCTACGATGCGTCAGCAATGGCAGATCAAATGACGTTTCTCCTTTCAGACCATTTGTTTACTAAAAACGACCTCCTGTTTGACGGCGAACTCTATCACAGCCTGATCCATCATGGGTCCTATTCCGGACCAGAATCAGAAACCGTCTTGGACCGGATCAACCAAGACATTATTCAGGCAAGACACGATCTGGAACAACTGGATCTACTTATTTTGACATGGGCATCTACCCGTTCTTTTACCCACATCCAAACCGGGCGTCGCGTATCAAATAATCATCAATTCCCTTCAAGTGATTTTGTTTCAAACTACGAAAAGTTGGATCCGCTGTTTTCGAAATACAACAGTCTCCTTAGCACTTTATCTCAAAAATACCCTAAGATCAAGTTGATGATCACTATATCGCCCGTCAGATATCTGCAAGACGGAGCCTTGGCCAATACACGCAGTAAGTCAACATTGCACCTTCTGGCCGCTGAGTTAGAGCGCCAAGGGGCTTGGGTATTCCCATCTTTTGAAATGCTGAACGACGAATTGCGGGATTATCGATTTTACAATCCGGACATGATCCATCCTTCTGCACAAGCCGTTGACATTATTTATGACCGGCTAATCAGTGCTCTTTTACCAAATGAACACCATGAACTCCTTGATCGGATCAGGAAAATCTGGCGATCTCTGAACCATCGATTGCTTCATCCTGATTCACGCTTAGCTAAACAGTTTGCAGCACGACGATTGGAGGAAGTTTATCAGCTTCGGTCAGAATACCCACAATATGCTGGAGTGTTCAGTGCTTTTAAATGAGGCGATGTGCCGACACTCCTGCATGTAGCATCAATGATTTTGGATCAAGATCGAGTAGTAGCACCAATCCAGGAGATTTGCCGACATCCAGTGAACCCAGATCACTATCAAATCCAAGGGCGAAAGCCCCATTGATAGTGGCCCACTCGAGGAGTGTTTCAAATGGAATCCAACTGTTCAATCGATAGATCGTCTTCATTTCCTCCAGGATGGATAACTGCCAATTTGAGGTCAGGCTATCCGTTCCTATCGTCATTCGGGCTCCTTCACGGATGAAAACCTGATAATCTGGAAGTCGATTTTCAATGTACAGATTTGCATTAGGGCAAGTGGCCCAATAAACCTGGTCACTCCATGAATTTGCCGCTTGAATATCCGCTTGAGACGTTTGGGTATTATGGACAAACAAGGTCCTATGATGGGCATCCATATGCTTGATGGCATAATGAATGGCTGTTTTACCTTGAGGGAGATCTGGAGATATCGAATATCCCAAATTCTTGTAAAAAGCAATAATCCCACCGGATTGATCAAGAAACAGCCGGTTTTCATCCAACGTCTCCTGATTGTGAATGCTGATCGTTTTAACCTCTCCAGACATCCGTTCCCTCAACAGTTGAAACAACGTGGCACTTACTGAATAGGGCGCATGAGGGACCAGACTTTTTCGCCCCCCACCAGCTGGCACTAATTGATCATAAGCAGGCAGGTATTCAACCAACGCATTCTCCGCCCGATCGTCTTGTAGAAAATCAAAACACTCTGCAAATGTGTAATATCTGAGGTTGCCCAAGTCTTTTTGAGGGATTGTATCAGTCCTGTTCGAGATATCACCTACTGCAACAATACCAACCTCGATCATCTCCTTCTCAGCGACATCTATGGCTTTGGCGATTTGTTCTGGTTGAGCTGCCCTTTGAGAAACAACCGTGCGAATAAAGGGAAGTAATCCGGTCCCAGTTGGTGCGACTCCCTTCATATGAGAAAGCTCCAGGTGGCAATGGGTGTTGATGAAACCAGGAATCAATACACCTTTGTACTCCTCAAGAGTACTTGGGTCATGGTCTTCCATATGATCTATCGCAATGATACGCCCTAAACCATCTAACGTAACTACACCATTCGAAATAGGTGGTGAGGTGACAGGACATACCAAGTCAGCTTTAATTTTTCGAATTGACGAGACATTAAAACTCATGGACTATAATTCCATTCTTCATCCTTGGTTGAAACCAAGTTGATTTTGGTGGCAGCACAGATCCTTCATCTGAAATGGTCATCATATCGTCAAGTGAGATGGGATATAAACAGATTCCGACACGTGCTTCACTTTGGTTCACTTGATGACGAAATGCTTCCAACCCATACACGCCAGGAAAATAGTTGACCCGGTCATCCGTCCGCACATCATTTACCTGCAGGATCTTGGTCAGGATCTCATCATTAAACAAATGGGTATCCAGAATAACGGATCGTTGTGCGTACAAGTCCAATACCTCCTGTTTCCATCTCAATAAGTACCATTCCCGATGGAGATACATACTCATTTCATGTGAGCGACTTGGCTTGACGGGTTGGTCAACAATTTCGATGTGCATGACTTGCGAAAGGCGCGCCATGAATACTGTAGGCGAAAGTTCGACAAAGACATCTATAATTCGATTGAAATCAAGAATCTCAACTTCATCAGAAGAAAAAAAAGCGCACATTAAACCACTAAATGACCCGCTCTTTTCTCGCCCGTTGAATCGCTCATAAAGGAGATTGAGTGAACTACTTCGATGGTGTCCATCGGCAATATAGCTCTCCCGTACATCCTCTGCAAAGATTTGTGTCAGGCGATCAATCAAGCCCTTATCTGTGATGGGCCAAAAACTATGGTCCTGGTGCTCCGCTTCAAAATGGACAGTAAACTCTGGTTCATGCTGGTTCACCCAGTCATGAAGCAAATTGGTTAAGTGAGGAATTGGCTTGTGAGTCAGTAAGACAGGCTTGACAATAGCCTTGTTTTTGAGGAGCAGGTTGAGGTGAATCTGCTCCTTGTCCGCAAGCGTATTCTCGTGTTTCTTGATTTTACCGACCAGATAATCCCGAAGATCAGCAATGGCTATCATACCTACGAAGGCATGATCTGAATATTTTATCCGATAGACATAATATCCCAGTTCAGCAAACCCCTGATACAAACCACTGCGCCGATATTCCGGATAGTTCTCCTTGATTCCTTTGAAAAAGGAGTCTGAAGAAGTGATGTAATCCGGGTCCGGATACACAGCTTTGAACGGTCGAATTTGCATACCTGCCAATTTGCGTGCAAAAGTACACCCTCCTAGGGAGGAATCCCGATCTTTTCTTTATTTCGTCATTCGGACAAGGCCATTAACAAGCCAAGAAGACTCCTTTTTTGTAATCTGATCAAGGACCTTATCCGCCCGACAGGAGATTAATTTGAGGTCTTTCACCATCTTGCAGAACGCATCCGACTCCTGGCAACCTGCCTTAACATTTGCTAACTCGTCGAGGGCGATGACGACGGGTTCCAATTCTCGTTTTTTACGCTGAACGGCAATTTTTCGGAACACTTCCCAAATATCCTTTTCAGCTTCGAAATATTCTTTTCGATCACCTTCACGAGAAATTTTAGTTATCAACTTCCATTCCATCAATTCACGAAGATTCATGTTTGCATTACCTCGGGAAATACCCAGTTCGGCAATGACCTGATCTGCACAAAGTGGCTTGGTGGAAATTAACAGAAGGGCATGAATCTGAGCCATGGTCTTGGTTACTCCCCAAGAACCTGCAAGTCCTCCCCAGGTTTCAATAAACTTAAGCTTGCCCTCTTCCAGATTCATAATGCCATTGATTACTAAACCATAAAGGACAATTGCTCAAGAATTGTTCAACCTGGCTTGCAATATTGTCCAGGTCTAACCCTCTCTTTTGTAGAATGGCAAGCTACAGACCTCTGCCTCCAATCTCTTGCTACCAGCAACAATCATGATTCTGGAGCCTTTTGTGGCATACGGAAGGGTAACGTACCCCATGCCAATTGGAATATCCAATGAAGGGGATTGTGTGCCAGAAGTCACGGCTCCAATTATCTCTCCTTCTGGAGATTCAATGATATAGTCATGTCGTGGTACTCGACGATCTTCGACCGTAAACCCAACCAACTTCCTTTTCAATCCGGCCTCTTTTTGGCTTACCATTAGGTCTCTACCAACGAATGGGCCTTTTTTTAGTTTGGTAATCCAACCTAAACCAGCTTCTAATGGGGAAGTGGTGTCATTAATATCATTCCCATACAGGCAAAATCCCATTTCAAGACGCAGTGTGTCACGAGCGCCCAAACCTGCTGGCTGAATGTTGGCCGCCTTGCCCTTGCTAAAGACAGCTTCCCATAACGCAGGTAAATGCTCATTCTCTGTATACAATTCAAAGCCACCGGAACCTGTATAGCCCGTAGCTGAAATCAGTACATTATCAATGCCTGCAATGCGGCCTTTGGCAAAATGGTAATATCCGATGGCTGAAAGATCTACATCGGTCAATTGTTGCAGTGTTTCAATTGCTTTGGGGCCTTGAACTGCGATGAGGCCAGTTTCTTCAGAAATGTCGATGATCCGAGTATCAAATGAATTGTGTTGGTTAATCCAGTCCCAATCTTTGGCCAGATTAGACGCATTAACAACCAACAAAAAGGCTTGTTCTCCTTCCGCACACATATCCTCAGGTAAACGATACACCAACAAATCATCAACTATACCACCAGTTCCATTTGGCATACAGGAATACTGTGCCTGCCCAATGGTCAATGTGGATGCATCATTGCTAGTCACTGCTTGAACCAGGTCCAATGCCTGCTTCCCTTTGACAATAAACTCACCCATATGCGTGACATCAAAAACACCTACTCCATTTCGGACGGCATCGTGTTCTTCGCGAATACCACTATATGAAATTGGCATCAAGTAACCGGCAAAGGGGGCCATTTTAGCTCCTAAGGCTTGATGAATTGCTGTCAGTGGTGTGTATTTCAATATGTCCATATGCCTATCTATTAGTAAATAATTTCTACTCCTTCAATAATGTCACCAGGTAGCATCTGACGCACAATATCCAATCCTGTTTCGACTTCGGCGAAGAGGGAATACCGACCATCCAAATGCAAAGTGGGTGATTGTGTAATGAAAAATTGAGTGCCTTCCGAATGGGGGCCCGCCGAGGCCATACCTACCCGACCTGGAATATCATAAGATAAACGGTTCAACTCTGAACGAATTGAATACCCCAAGGCACCATAACCATCTCCCCGTGGACAACCGCCCTGGATTACAAAATTTGGCACTACCCTGTGAAAGACTTTGCCCGTGTAATAACCGGATTCAGCCAATTGAAGAAAATTAGCAACTGAACCAGGCGCATCATCTGGATAAAACTTAAGGATAATCGTACCACGTGAAGATTTGATAACTGCTCGAGTATTCTCTTTTACCTTGTTCAGTAACCCCCAGTCAATAGGATGATTAAACTCGGCCTGTTTGACTTTAAATGGTGATTTTTGAAAAAAGGCTCGTGTCTCAGAAAGCTCATTATAGGTTTCAATATCCTGAGGCAATTGGCACAGATTCATGGCTTTTCGGAATGTACTGTCCGAATGAATCAACGTCCGGTAACCCGAATTTGGTGCTCGAAGTGCACCTGCTGCAGTTGCCATACTCCCCACATCACCACTTTCAATGGATGTGATAAAATACTGAGCAAGGTTCTTTCTGACATTCCTGGCGGATACACCAAAAATGATATTAAAGTCGGGGCGATCCGAAATATCACGAATGGCTTCCATTGCAGCCGTTTTCAAGACAGGTAGCTTGTTTTGATTCCAGATTTGCAGCAAATACGGAAAATTCCATCCAAATTTTCCCAAGGCGCGAATGTAAACAGCTTTGAGATAGGGATCATTTAAATTCTCCACGGCATGACGGATATCTGACTGAACAGCTGTTCGTGTTACTGGCAAATACACTGGACACAACCTACTGACGGCCAGATAATAATGTGCCTTCACCCATGGATCCTTCGTCATTCGAGCATAGATGAGCCATTCTGGTGTTTCCTTTGGGTCACCAATTTCCATCAACACATTCGAAGCGGTCATGCCGACATACGGGTCCTTATCCTGGAAGGCGGTCCGTAAAATATCTTTGACTTCAGGATAACTGAAATTGGCCAAAGCTTTGACCATATTACAACGAACCAATGGGTCCTTCTCGAGAGGGAAAAGCCCCATCAAGGATGACCGAGCAAGTTCGCTGCCACTCTTGCCAATAGCCAATGCAAGTGCCATTCGATGATCCGGATTTGGCTCACTGCGCAAGAGGTTAACCAATTCAGGCACAAGTGTATCCAGTTTGATACCAGGAGTTCGAGCCAGATAGGTTGCTGCAATCAAACGTGCTTTTTCAGATCGACGGTCATCAGCAACCATTTCGATCATTCGTGTTGTGCCTAATGGATGAACGATGCCTCGCAATGAATATTGAAAGACACCATTTGCTAGCCCGATTTGGTACAATGAATCAGTCGGCTGGTAGGTCGAAACCGAAGCCATAGAATACAAGTATGATTCATTGCCACATTTGCCGATGGCTTCCAGAATAGCGGCATTCATCGCTGTCGATTCTGATAAACTATCCCATGGATCAAACGCTTCTAACAACGGCAATTCCGCTCTGGGAGAACGAATCTGACCAAGTGCATAAACACATGCCAACCGGATGTCTTGATTGCGATCAGACAATAATGGAATCAAACTATCAATAGAGGAAGAATCACCAACTGATGCCATGGCCAATACGGCATAATAGCGAAATGTGGGGTCTTCGTGATGAAAAAATCCATACAAACTGTCCAACTTCTGTCGATCCTGCAAATCATAAATCTGACGAGCAATAGCATCCCCAAATCCTATCCGGACACGTTTTACAGCTTGCTTTTCAGGAGGCAAACAACTTGAAAAAACGAGTAACAGCATCAACATAAAACCCATGTGACGAGCTGACCATATAAAATTGTATCTGATATGCAAGAGCCTGTTGATCATTCAATCACTGGTTCATCAAAAATATCTTCAAAAAAATCTGGAGCATCACCTGGTATTTCTTCTCCCGAGCCGCTTTGGTACTTCCCACAGTCCAGTTCTATGGATATTTTACCCGGCGAATAAAAACGTTTGCTTGTGTCAAACGAGCTACCGCCATAAAGCTCGAGCCGTTTGAGGGCCTCTGAAAAAATAGGTCGTGCAAGTACCGATCCTTGCCCGTCATTGGGACTGATAAACCGGATCCATCGGTCTTCACCACCCACCCAGGTACCGATCACCAAATTTGGTGTTATGCCGATAAACCAGCCATCTGCATAGAAGTTCGTTGTACCTGTTTTACCACCAAAATCACTTTTCACCCCAGAGAATCCACCTGCCCCGCGTGTGGCATAACGCAACATTTCGACCATAACGAAGTTGGCTTCACTGCTTAGTGCCCGTCTTTCCAGAGGGACATCCTGATAAATTACCCGACCGTGGGCATCCTCAATTCGATTCACAAGCACAGGTTTGTTATAAACGCCATCATTCGCAAAGGTGGCATATGCGCCTGTCATTTCGAGAGCACTTAAGTCAGCTGAACCAAGGCAAATCGAGGGAG